>JAGQHQ010000001.1:133283-134948 GCA_020431705.1 Candidatus Dependentiae bacterium | reverse complement strand
AAACTATATAGCAGCAATCCAAATTGCCGCTATATTCTATACTTTGAGGCATTTATGAATTTTGGGATAGGTTCTAAATATGAGGCGGGCCTCTAGGGAAGAGGCCCGCCTATTTTCTAAAGAGTTTTGTTTTTTAGTGTTTGCCATGCGCGTATTTCATTACGCACGATATCAAAGTTGGGACGTGTGGAAAACAAAAGGCTTTTTTGTGGACATATAATACCATGTATACCAAGCTCACGTGCAGCAGTAATATTTTCTGGTTGATCATCAATAAAAATACACTCTGCTGGTTCAAGATCATATTTTTCTAGTAAGTTAAGGTAAATATTGTGGTGAGGTTTATTATAACCAACTTTACCTGAAATTACTTTACCATCAAAAAGGATGAAAAATTCTGGGTAAATTTTTTTAAGTAGCTTAAATGATTCTGGGTCCCAATTTGAGAGAATATAAACGTTATGTCCTTGTGTGATGCACTCTCTTACAAACATAATTCCTTCGCCAATAAAACGCCGTGTTTTAGCAAAAGTGTTTGGCTCAAACATCATCTGTGTAACAGAATCAAATAATACTTGTTCTGAATAATCGTTAAAATAATAACTAAGAACATCCTGAATGTTGCAACGAATGTTTGCGTATGTATAATGGCCAGTGAGCCAATCGCATATAAGTTGTGGCATGCGTCTGCCAGTTTCATCGTACACCGCAAGAGCATTATTTTCATGTGGATACACAGCGTTGAGGAAATTATAAAGTGTATCCCGTACGGAGCGTGGATTATTGAAATTTGCCAAATAGTAAAACCAGTTTATTGGTCCGCTGTGCCAAAAGCTGGCAATTGTATCTGTTTCTATTAGTACGCCACCAAGATCAAAAATAATATTTGCCGAATGAGTGATGGAAGCCGCTAATAGTGCTATGGAGAGGGACAATCGAACGATTATGCGATTGCATCGCTTCATGACAAAAGATCCTCTAATTAAACTACTAAAAATCTTCTCAGTATACTGATTTTTACTACAATACCCATAGGGTAACACATTGAAATAAAAATTTCAACTGGCAAAATATTAGTGAAGTATGTTTTTAAAAATAAGATTTGTAACATTCAGTGAAAAAAATTATGCCAAAATGGGACTATTACGCTTGACTTTCACCTTGGCTGTTTTATACTACAATACAGTTCACCATAGTAGATTTGTAATAGAATAGTTGCAGTTTATTTCTTAATTAAAGTATTAATTGGAAGGTCTCTTTTATGATGGTTAATAGAAACTTACATAAGTATGCTTTACTTTCAGTAAGCTTACTATTTGTATGCGCAAGCTTTAATGTACGAGCAATGGATAATGGTAGTACTGTAGTAACCAATAAAAGTGGTGACAAAGGTGACCGAATACTTGTTTTTGATAGTAATGATTACAAAGAAAGCGTAGATGCTACTAATGGTACAATAGCAGATGCAGATATTGACAACTTAAATAATGGTAATGTTGATAATAATGTAGATGCAGAAGAACAAGACTTTATTGAAAGTGAATTTGTTAATCTTAATGAAGACAACGAAAATACGACTATAGCTGAGCAAGAAGAGGTAAATACTGATTTTGCTGTAGATGTAAATCAAGGTTCTTGCGATGTGTTAACAGGTGATAAAGAGGA
>JAGQHQ010000001.1:0-133185 GCA_020431705.1 Candidatus Dependentiae bacterium | reverse complement strand
AGCAAGAAGAGGTAAATACTGATTTTGCTGTAGATGTAAATCAAGGTTCTTGCGATGTGTTAACAGGTGATAAAGAGGACGAGATTTATATGCAAGGAGCAGAAGAGTATACTGAAGCGTTGGCTTGCTTGCTTGAATATCAAAACAAAACAATGTGGCAAAGATTTAAGGAATATATTACTAGAAATAAATCGCTTCCGACTCATTGGGAAGAAATGTTTAGTAAGTGGATTGCTGCTACAAAAGACGAAATAAACAGGAGCATTATCGAACAGCTTAGAGATGCACTTGTTGATGGTGATATGACTCGTGCAGATGAGTTAGGAGTAGCTTTAGATAATCGAGCAGTAGAGTTGGAGAAAGAGCTCAAGCTAGCTAAACTTGGAAGTGTTGCTAACACAAATGTTATGGCAAAGCTAATAATTGTTTACGCAGAAAAAGATAAAATAAGCAAAGCAAAAGAAGAGTTTACTATAACTGAGACGATGCAAAAAATAAGAAACAGGCTTAATACTATTGAGCACGATTCTAATGGCCTTGTTAACCATCGAGGAAGAAGTGGTCAAAAGTCTCAATATACGGCGAGCGAACTCAAAAATGCTTTCGATGATACTGTTAATGAAATACGAAAAGTCGAGAAAGAAGTATTTGGTACTGTATCTCTGATAGATTCAGCTTTTGCAAAGGTATGTTTTGCGTTAAAGAGCTTAGGTGATTTAGCGGGTAATGAGCTTCCTGCAAGTGCATATGGCCATAGTGAAAATGAAACTGAAGGTAGTATATCGGCTATTACTGATATCGATGCAGAATAAATTTAATTAGAACAAGATTAATGTGTTCTTAGCTATGTGTCATTGCTATAATAAGTGGTGACATAAAAAACATGAAAACAGGATTGGCATAATGTCAATCCTGTTTTCATTTAATTGCTTAGCTGAGGCAGGACAAAATATCCTCTGTATGCTATAATCTTGGCATGAATATCTATAAACAAGAACTTATGGATCATTATCGTAACCCTCGTAATCATGGCGTGGTTGATCGTCCAGACTTTATGTGTGAGGAATCTAACCCTTCGTGTGGAGATGCCATTTCATTTACTGGTAATATTAAAAATAGTCAACTTACTCATGTAGCATTTACTGGTACTGGGTGTGTGATTAGCTTGGCAACAGCATCTTTATTAACCCAAAAAGTTGAAAAAAGAACACTAGAACAAATAATGAGCATTGTTGCGGATGACATTCGTGATCTTGTTGGAATTGAGCTTGGGCCGGTTCGCTTAAAATGTGCGTTGCTTCCACTAGAAGCATTGCAAAATGGTATTTTGAACTATCTTTTAACTTTGTCTCATAAAATAAAAAAATAACCCATTGATTTCTTTTTCTTTTTTCTTCATTTTTTTTATCATTAAGTAAAGGGAAAAGAAATGCTCGATCGCACAAAAGTTATAAAAGAGCTTAATGCATTGGCGGATCAACTTTTTGTTGATTCTTTTCATGAACATGAACTAGCACGTGTTGTTTGGAATTATATTGCTGCAGATCCAACTTTTTGTTACAAAATTAACGAATGTAATCTTACCTTTCCGGTTGCTTACTGGCAGGCAACGTTGAAAAGTACGCAAGAAATAAGAAAAGAAATAAAAAAATATACAGCAATCTCTGTTGATGGATCGCAAATTTATCCAGATCGACATCAAGGAACTGGGTGTTTTCTTATTAACATTGGAAGCGTGACATTATCGTATGCTATACAAAGTAAACCAGTTGTGTTCAATTCTCGGCCATATGTTTTTTTGGGTTATGAGTATGATGAACTAGAAAAAATTTCTGCAGATATAGTTAATGTTATTCGCCAAGAATTTGAATTAAAAGCAGCGGCTGAGCGTGACTATTCAGTATTAAAAAAATTGGGTCCAACGGCAGTATTTTTTGATGGTCCACTTATGTTTTGGTTTTTAGAAAATAAAGAACCAGGGGTACGCAATATGTTTTTAGCGCGCTATGTAGATTCATTGTGGCAATTATTTGAAAAGAAAGTACTATGTGCAGGATACATTAGTATGCCGCGTAGTAGAGATTTGGTTACCATTCTACGTGTGGCATTACAGTTTATTACCTCTGAAGTAGCCACAACATATACAGATTCTGCAATAGAAAGGCAGCTATTTGCTGCTGTTGCCGCAGCGAGCCAAGAGTATAAGGAAAAAATAACTAAGCGTCTTTCTGATGTAGCAATATGTCGATGGTTTTTACAGCCATTTGAGCGTACAATTCTTTTCAAAAATAATGCTCCTATGTGTGTAAGTTATCCTCAGCAGATACAACCATATTTTTTTTATTTGCATGTAGGTAGTGAAATTGTACGCATTGAAATTCCTGCATGGATTGCACATCAAGATACGCTTGTTGATACAATTTGTCAGATTGCAATAGATCAGGCTATAAAAGGGCGAGGCTATCCAGTTGTATTAGCCGAAGCTCATGAACAAGCAGTTGTTAAAGCTCCAGATCGTGAATTTTTTTATCATGCGCTAACAAAACTTGGTATTGTATATAAAAAACGTTTTGCGCTTTCTCAAAAGAGTATAAAAAAACGTAGCATTGGTATTTAATTTTAATCTCTTAATTTTTTTTTTCGTAGTGCGCTACACTTATTTTTAAATATATCTATAAAGCTAAGGGAAGTTCTCATGAAAAAATCTTTTTTGAGCATTATACTATTTTTTTTAATTATTGGTAATTGTTTTTTGTCAAAAAAAACTTATTCGATGGAGGATATGGGTGCAGGCACTACCTTGATGTATGCAGGTGCTCTGGTGGGTGGTTATGTTGTGTTGCGTGGTCTAGAAAACACTGCTCGATGGTGTTTGTGGGGGAAAAAGCGTGCTTGGGAAGTCTGGAGAAAAGAACATGTATTATGTGACAGAATTGAAGCGCTAGAAGGGCAGCAAGAAAGTGCGTCTATTGATAGAGCGAGCTTATTAAATGAAGATATATTGGTGAAAAATCAACTTAAAGTAATGCATATAGAAATTGAAAATCTATGTAATTATGTTGGTTTGTTATCCATGGAAAAAGTCGATGAAAGAAAAGAAAATGTATTAGCTGAAGAGGGGGAAGAAATAATTCCACTGCATTATGCGGTTGACGTGCTTAAAGAAATGATAGGCAAACCTGAAGATCAAGTAACCAAAGAAAAACCGTTAGAAGTGGCAACATTGTTTGCAAAATTGAATTATTGTAATACACAGCTAAAAAATATAAGAAACTCAGATGGAGTATTGGAGAAAAAAGACGACAAAGAGTTTAAGAAATATATACCACTGCTTAAACATTTGCAAAAAAAGAGAGAACTGCATAAAAAAAGAAAATCGAATTGGAGTAGAGTGATGATAAATTATAGTGATAATGCTGAAAAAGAGATTGAAGCGGATAGCCCAGACAACATTGGAGCCTCGTCAAATGAGGAAGTATTATTTAGTCAAGATGATAACACTGAAAGTAGTAGTGAGGCTATATTTAATTTGATGTTAGAAGAAGCGGATAAAAATGGCAACACGAGTATTTCACTTTCTTTATATGATGATTATACCATAAGCCCTGTAATACCAAAAAAGCAAAGGCCAGACGTAATAATGCAGAGAAGTTCTACTGAAGAAGAAAAAAGTCTAGCAGCACAAGATAATACTAAAATAACTTAACCCAAAAACTTTTTGAAAAATCCAGTAATTGTGCTGCTTTCATTTTCTATGTCCGTGCCAATATACTGTGAGTAGTTTTGTAGTGCTTGTTTGCCTTCGGCAGAAAGTTTTTTAGGTATGTGGCACTTGGTAATGATAACTAAATTACCATGGGTTTTACTGCGAAGTTTTTGAAATCCTTTGCCAGCAAGTATGATGCGTTCGCCGATAGCACAGCCTTTTGGAATTTTGATGATATGCTTAGTATTATCAATATTTTCTATTTCTACTTGAGATCCAAGTACAAGTTGTGGATAATTGAGCATAACGCTGCAGACTAGATCATCACCAACCCGTTTAAACTTTTTGTCTTCAAGTACCAAAATTTTTAAAAATAAATCACCAGAAGAACCACCATAAACACCCGCGTCTCCTTTGCTAGCGATACGTAGTTCTGCAGTATCAAAAATTCCTTGTGGAATAGTAACCGAAAATTTATCAAAAATTTGTTTACGAGATTGGCCTTCGCAATCTTTGCACGGTGATGGAATAGTGTATCCTTGCCCTGAGCACGGTGAACATGCTTGTGCATACATAAAAAAACCTTGGCGAAATTGCTGTTGCCCAGAACCATTACATTTTGCACATGTCTGGATACTTGTTCCTTTTTGTGTACCTTTGCTATTGCATGTAGTGCATGGTGCAAAGTGATGGTAACTGACCTCCTTTTTTACACCAATAAAAGATTCTTTTAAAGTAATGATAATTTCTTTATAAAGATCGTGCCCACGTTTAGCAATAGGGCCACTTCGTGTATGCTTATGGGCACTGTGAGTACTGCCACCAAACATGTCGCCAAAAATATCACCAAAAGCGCTAAAAATATCATCCATATTCATATTATGGGTACCATGAGTGCTGCTACTACCACTCCCCATATTATTATAGTTGGCGTGGCCGAATTGGTCGTATTGTTGACGTTTTTTATCATCAGAGAGCACTTCATATGCTTGTGCCGCTTCTTTAAATCTCTCTTCAGCATCTTTATTATCTGGATTACGGTCTGGATGGTACTTTAAAGCCAATTTACGGTAAGCGGCCTTGATCTGCTCTTTAGAAGCCGATTTTGACACACCAAGCGTTTGATAGTAATCTTTTGTATTCATGATGATATATACCTAAGTTAGGATAGCTAAATTATTCCATTTGTTTTTTTATTATATCATAAAAAAAGGTTTATTTTAACCCGTTAAGTGGTTAAAATAAATCTTTTTTTATTTGGTTTTTAGGTAATTGATAATACTTTTTGTTGTGTATAAAATTCCTGTACCGATAAATACTGTTCCTAATGCGGTAACGGTCATACCCCATATGCCGGTGTAATAATAAACTTCGGGAAGGTTGTTAATACAATAAACAGGAGCTCTTAGTCCGATACAACCGAGTTTTTTTATACCGAGAAAATAGTAATATCTCATTGTTATATTACCTTTGTTTATAACCAAATCACTGTCGATTTGAGGACTTGATGTATGCTCTCCTAGAGCTTGTTGAGACGATGTAATAATTTGATTTCTTTTCATAAAAGGAATTTTGGTACTTGGCTGAGTAAACCAGTTAAATCGACGATTATACATACCAAATGATACAGACGCTAATACCAAGCAAGTTAGGCTTAATAACAAACCGTATACAAAAAATTTTCCATAAGAAATAACCCGCTAAAAATGATTTTATTTACAACGACATCAGATGGGTGAAAAAAAGTCAAGTTTGTAATTTTTTGTATGGTTCAAGATTAACCATTTTTCCTAGTATTAAACTGAAATACTTGCTGCAATCAGCTTGTGAATCTTTGGTATCACCCGGGCGTGGTGGTCCAAATAATATTTGCTCGGTGTAGTTTGGAAATTGCTGTTTAAGTAATTCAATGAGTTCAAAAAGATTAATACTCTGGCCAGTTGCAATATTAAACGGTTGGCCGTTCATTAAATCAGCGTTAAGCATGCCGCATTGAAGATTGGCATTTGCAACATCAGTAACTGGGATGAAGTCACGTGTCTGTTTGCCGTCTCCAAAAATAGTGATAGGTAAATTGTGTTTCATTTGATATGTAAACTTTGCAACAACTGCTGCGTACGGGCCATTTGGATCTTGCCGTGGGCCATATACATTAAAATAGCGCAAGCATATTGTTTTTAAACCATAATGCTGTGCATATTGTTGGCAATATAGTTCTCCAACACGTTTTGACATTCCGTAGGGAGAGGTTGGTATGCATGGGTCTGTTTCTTTTGCAATATCGTTTGTGCTTCCATAGACGGCAGATGATGAAGAAAAAACGAATCGTTGTACGTTATTTATTCGTGCTGCTTCGAGTAAATTAAGGGTACCATTAATATTTACATTGTGGCATACAAGTGGCTCTTCAACAGATTGTGGAACAGAAATAAATGCAGCTAAATGAAAAATAATATCTTTGTTTTTTGTTGTATTTTTACAAATGTTTGGATCAGTAATACTTGCAATAATTAATGTTACCTTATTTTTTATTGATTCAATATTATGCAAAAAACCAGTTGAAAGATCGTCTAAGATTGTTACATGTGCGCCTAGATCGACTAATTTTTCTGCTATGTGCGAGCCGATAAAGCCGCATCCGCCAGTTACTAATACATTTTTTCCGCGATAAAATTGTTCCATAGGTGCTCCTCTTTTGTAACTTATGGCGTCTATGTCTGAAAAAGGTAATGCATGTAGTGAATATATGCATAAATTTTGTATAAAAAAGATAACTGATATAAATAATAGCATGCTGAAGTGTTTTATTTTATTCTTCATTGCTTACTCATATCTTGATTGTAGCTAGTTATATACGTGTTTTTTATGAACATATCTTTTATCATAATGTTTCTTGTTGCTTTATGCGTGTGTTTTATTAGTAATTTGTTAACAACCTCTTTACCGTCAAGAATTGCCTCTTGCATGCTTGAATATTTCCATTGTGCATAGCGCCCAGCAGAGTAAATCGATTCATTTTCTAGTGTTTTGAGTAATTGTGTTAAGTGCTTTTCTCTCCAAAAATCATAAATAACATATGCGTGCTGTATGTGTATAATTTTTTGAGTGATGATATCATCGTCATGGATATTAAATAGTTTTTTTACGATATCAATGCTTTCTGTAAGTTTTTTTTGTATCCACATTTTTGATTTGTTAATATGGGCAAATTCGCCAGCAAGCGAACTGCAATGTTGTGGAGCCATATGCGGAGAAAACATATGAGGAAATCCAATTCTATAAAAGGGATAGTGTTTTTCTGGGTAATAAATCCAGTGTTTATCGTTTAGTGTGTGATTTTTGATACCGAGGTTAAAGTTAACTACTTTGTTGCACTTTAAATATTTTGTGGCTTGTTTTAAACGATGAGAAGATTTTTCTTTTAAGCAATCAAGTAAACAATTAAGCGGCATTGTGTTAATCAAATAGCCAAATTTTTCGATATGGCCATTGTGTAAGTGTACAGCTTTTTCTTTTAAGTCAACATGTGTAACACGCGTATTAAGTTGTATAGGTTGTTTAATGTGTTGAGCAACTTTTTCAAGCCATGATTGGATACCGCCGTGCAAGGGGTATAAAAATTGTGCATTGTAGCCGATAGATGATTTTTCTGGTGCGCATAATGCACCGCAGATAATTTCCCTGAGTGATGTTTTTGGTACGAAGCGACCCGTCCAGCTAGCAGATATTTTGCGAATGTCGTAGGCAAAAATTTTTGTTTGATATGGGGTAAAAAAATGTTTAGCAAATCCAGGCCCGAAACATTTGTTAACCCAGTCTGCAAATGAGTCTGTTGTGCAATGCTTGCTTTGATCCCGTGCGATGTATCCCTCAATGCAGTCTGCTATTACATTATGTGGTAAACCAAATAAATTTATTTGAAACGGATAGTTAGTATAAACACCACGTGAATAAATAAATGATTGACGTGTGATGGTATTAAAATGTTCTAGACCAATGAGATTAGTAATAAATGAGCGCACATAATCGTCATTAATATGTAAAAAATGACCGGTATAATCAAATGTAAAGCCATCTTGATATACAGAGCGGCACAAACCACCAACGCTTGACTCTTTTTCAAAAAGTATGTAGTCGGTAAAGCCTAATTGTTCTAAATGATAGGCTGCTGAAAGTCCGGTTGGACCTGTACCAATAATAACAATTTCTGCCACATGACTCTCCTGCTTGATGTACTCTCTTTTGTTGGCCTAGTTATAAAATGGATAGCAGTAAATGTCTAGTGCATAAAGAAAGCCTGCTTTTGCACAGGCTTTTTTTATTTTAAGATTTTAATCTTGGAATAGATTCTTATTGAATGCAAGTTTATTATTATAAATGCATTCTCTATAAGGGCCAGGAAGGCATCGTTTTTCTAAAGAGAAATGCCCGTTTTTAAGATGATGTTCTCGGTCTGGTGGGATGGTAAGAACTACATAAAACGTATTGACTGCACCTAAATATTCATAGGAGGGAAAATTAAACATTAATGTTTGCTTTTTTTTGTTCCATTTACCATCTGTAAGTATGTTTTCTTCAATAGGTAAAAAGTCTTTATCTGGTTTTTTTTTATATAAAGAGCCAACAACATTCTCTAATGTTGGGCCATGCCATTGTAAATATATTTTACCTAGTGTGACAGTATCCTTTGCTTTCTTTTTGAATGTAATACTGCCAGCAAGAATCCACTTACCTCCAAACTTACGTATATTTTTTGTTTTGCGTTGTTCAAGGTTTTTCCATGTGGGCTCAAGCGTAATGGTAAAGTTGTCTGCTGTATTGATAAACCGGACGATAACTAAAAATAAAAAAATGATATAGAAGAGAAATGGCTGTTGCATTGCGTCTCCATTCATAAAGTATAACTGTTATTTTTGTGGACTCTAACACATTTATTAAGCAAGCGTGAAGTATTTTGAAATTAAGTTGTTCAATGGAGCAAATCCATGAGTTATTGCATAAATAACCTAAAGCCAGGCTGTGGCATCTCATTAACTTTTACTGTAAAAATAATGCTGTAAAGCTCTTTTTTGAAAAACTCAGGAACGGGTGGGAAACTGCTGCTAGCATCTTGAAAGGCAAAGAGCATAAATTCATCAAGTTGAGCAATGCCAGATGAGCGCAATAATGTTAGTTCTGTTAATTTACCATCTTTATCGAGAGCAATAAACATATCAAGGCTGGTTTTGACCGATTGGTGAGGTGTATATTTGCCTTGATGAATTTTCATAGAATTTTGTAGGCACCATTGCAGTCTTTGCAAATAACGTTCATGTTTGAGTTGCTCATCAGTGGGTAGTCTGTTTTTATCACCATGCATAGTAACGGTATGATCACCTTTACCTTTTATTTGCTCTAAAAATCCTTTAGTTATCTGTGCAAGGGTGAGACTTGTTTTCGGTTTCTGGAGCTCTGGCTTTAGCAGGGGTTTTGGTATTGTTTCTTTTTGAACTACTTGTTGTATTGTATCTTTTTTTACTAGTTTGGGCTGTATTTCTTGTTTTTGAGGCTTATCTACTTTTCCTTCTTTAATGATTTTTTCCTTAGTAATCTTTTTTTGTTCAGTTTGTTGTAGAGCTATTTTTTGTATCAGTTGTGTTTGTTTTTGAGTAGCACCAGATTTTTTTTCGTAGGTGGTTTGTTGTTGTTGGGTAGGATTAGCAAATACAACTGGTGCACCAAATTGTGATGCACGTGCCTTAGTAGCTGCCCATTTAAATTTTTGCTTTGGTACCTGTGCAAGTTTCTTTAATAGTTCTATTCGTTGTCTTTGTAACAACTGCTTACGTGTCGTTGGGTCTGTTAGCGATACAAAAAGAAGTAAAAATAGCATCATATGCAGCGCAAGAGAAAATAACGCGATACTTATTTTTTTACTGCGTGATACAGTGTTTTCCACTGTTACTCCCAACTTTTTTATTCAATATTATTATTGATTAACTGGGTATAGTCTACTCAATTATGCGCAACAATAAAAATGATTATATGTTTTTCTAAGGAGTGAAAATAATTTCTGCGCATTGTTTTTTTTTATTAATGGCCCAGGTGGAATGTACATAATGAATATTGTTTCCTGGTTGTTTTAAAAAGCGTAGAATTTCATTAAATAAAGATTCTGTTGGCACAAAACTGACTTGTTCTGTACACAGCCAATAAAGAATTACCCGATGTTGCATTACTCTATTTAAGGCAAATAATTTATTTAGGTTTAGGTTTATATGTGAAGCACCTTCTTTGTGCTGTATAAGATCTTTAAACGTTTTTGCTGTAAGTTGTTGTAAGAATAGCTCAGTATCTTGTAATCGTTTGAGCATAATTGCAAAGTTGTTATCAAAACGATTATCAGCTTTTTGCAACGCGGGAATAACATGATTGCGAATTCTATTGCGTAAAAACGTATTAGATTTGTTTGTTGGGTCTGTCAGATAAGCGATATTGTGTGTATTTAGATATTCTAATATATCTTTTTTATGTATGTGTAATAATGGCCTGATGTACAATCCATCTTGCATACTCATACTGGTCAGCCCGCTCAAACTTGCACCACGCAACAGGCGAATAAAAAAAGTTTCTTGCTGATCTTGTGCATGATGGGCCAGGGCAATATGAGCTTTTGCTTTATTTTGAATTATAGATTCAAAATAATAACGACGAATATGCCGTGCAGAGCTTTCACGAGAGCCATCAAATTTACGATCAAATTTAATTTCAGACATTTTTTGACTAATCAGCGGCACTCCGAGCTTCTCACACGTTTGTTGGCAAAATTGAGCGTCTACGGCAGAATTATCTCGCCATTCGTGGTCAAGATGTGCGGCAACAAGTTTAAATGAAGTGTCTTTTTGATATTGGACTAGAACATGTAGCAAAAAAATAGAGTCAGGGCCACCAGAGAGGCCTAAAAGAACAGTTGACCCATGATGAATCAACTGTTCTTTCGCAATAAAATTGTGAATATCTTTGATGTAATTACCATTTTTTGCAAATGTTTTTTTTTGTGTCCCCATGTTGGAAGTATAGCACAAAATAATGCTTTGGTATCAAAAATCCGTGGTTTTTCTCAAAAATATTATTTTTTAGAGAAATTTAAACATCCAAGTTTTTAACAAAATGTCCATAATCTTCAATATATTGTCTTCTACCAGCAACTTGGTCACCCATGAGTGTAGTAAACCAATTGTCAGCTTCAAGCGCATCTTCGATTGTTACTTTCAGCAAGCTTCGCTGTTTAGCATCCATTGATGTTTCCCATAATTGTTCTGGGTTCATTTCACCAAGACCTTTATAACGTTGAATATGCATATAGGGTTTACTGATTGTGGCAATTGCATTAATTAAACGAATAGTACCTCTATTGCTGATTCTTTTTTCTTTATCAACAATTTTAAGCGTCCATTGTTTTTGCTGAAGATCAACAAGTGGAACAAATGCATTGACAAGTGTCTGTGCGTCTTCTGAATTGAAGAAAGAAACAGGGATGCGCCACTCTTTGTTTAATATTTTGAATACAACAAAAGACTCTGCTTCTTGTTTTTCTATAATTTCTACTTCTTTGCCTTGTTCATCAGTACCTTTTATTTTTACTTCAACCGGGTCTGCTTGTTCTATGCTAATCAGATATTGCTTAAAGTATTTTTTTAAATTTGCAAGTAATACAGAAATTCCATCAGCAACTTCCCATGGCATTGCGTGTATGCAGGATGCTAATCTGTGCATATTGTCGTATGCAATGGCGTAAACGGCACTTATTTTATGTAACTGTTGTTCATACGCAAACAATGTATCCAAGAGTTTTTGCCATGTAGCAGTTTCTAGCGTTGTGTCATTGATTGTAAGTGTTGTTTGTTCTTGAGCCCAGTCGAATAAGAACCGTCTAAATTCTTTATCGTCTTTGAGATATTGTTCTTTTTTACCAATTTTTATTTTATACAAAGGTGGTTGTGCAATATATAGGTAACCACGTTCAATAAGTGGCTTCATGTATCTAAAGAAGAATGTTAATAATAGTGTTCTAATATGCGCACCATCAATATCGGCATCTGTCATTAAAATAATTTTGTGGTAACGAGCCTTATCTGGATTGAATTCTTCTTGACCAATACCACATCCAATAGCAGCAATAAGGGATTTGATTTCTTCATTAGATAGTACTTTATCAAGGCGCGCTTTTTCTACGTTTAGAATTTTGCCACGTAATGGTAAAATAGCCTGCGTATTACGATCTCGTCCTTGTTTTGCTGAGCCACCAGCAGAATCGCCTTCAACAATAAATAACTCAGTCTGTATTGGATCTTCATTAGAACAATCGGCCAACTTACCTGGCAAAATTGCTGATTCTAATGCTGTTTTTCTTCGAGTTAAATCGCGTGCTTTACGGGCAGCTTCTCGCGCGCGTTTTGCAACCTCAGCTTTTTGTAAAATTTTTTTACCAATAACTGGATTTTCTTCAAAGAATGTATCAAGAAAAGAGAAAAGCCATGAATCAACCAGTCCTTTTACTTCACTATTGCCAAGTTTTGTTTTTGTTTGTCCTTCAAATTGTGGTTCAGGGACTTTCATGCTGATAACGCCTACTAAACCTTCACGCACATCTTCACTAGAGAAACTTTCACCTTCTTTAAGAATTTTAAATTGTGGTGCTTTTCTATTGAATATTTTAGTGAGTGCTGAACGAAATCCAGAAACGTGAGTACCGCCCTCAATGGTATTGATATTGTTTACAAACGAATACAATTGTTCGCCATATCCATCATTATATTGCAAGGCAACTTCTAGCATATATTTATCGTCACTTTGCTCATAATAAATAATATCTGGAAAGAGGGGATTTTTCTTTTTATTGATGTGCTCAACAAATGATTGAATGCCACCTTCAAAATAAAATTCAATTTTTTTGTTGAGTTCTTCACTGCTTAATGTAATACGTAACTTTTTATTTAAAAATGCAAGCTCACGTAAGCGTGATGCGAGCGTATCAAAACTGAAATCAACAGTATCTTCAAAAATTTTAGGATCAGGTGTGAATCGGATAAGTGTGCCTCGTTTCCTTGTTGTGCCAGTTGCTTGTAATGGTCCAAGAGGTTTTCCTCGTTCGTAATCTTGTTCGTGTACTTTACCTTCTTGAAAAACAGTAACGTGCAATTTAATAGAAAGAGCGTTTACTACCGAGATACCAACACCATGAAGACCCCCGGAGTATTTATATGCATCTTTTTCAAACTTACCACCCGCGTGTAACTTTGTTAAAACAACCTCCGTTGCAGAAATTTTTTCTTTTGGATGAATGCCAGTTGGAATACCACGTCCATTATCTTCTACAGAACAAGATCCATCTTTGTGTAATATAACAGTGATGTTATCGCAATAGCCGGCAAGTGCTTCGTCTACTGAGTTATCGACGACTTCATACACCAAGTGGTGCAATCCTTTTGGTCCTGTTGAACCTATGTACATGGCTGGGCGTTTCCTCACAGCCTCTAGACCTTCCATTATTTTAATGGAATGTGCTTTGTATTCTTTATTACCTGTATCGGCCATCTTGAAATCTCCCATGGCAAAAAAGCTGCTTATCATACCTTGTAACGAGCTATACTATAAGTGTAGCCCAAAAAGCTACTTTTTGCACGTCATGCCAGATGATTTGATTGTTGTTTGGTACAACTTGTGTTTTTTGTTTATAATTTCGTTGAAAATGCAATGTTTATTGTCAATTTTTTATGGAGATAAAAGTGCCTTTGTCTTTATATAAACAAAATATGTAGCAGTTGTGCCATTTATGGTCCTAATTCCTCTGCCAATTAATCCATCAAAAAAACCAGTTAGTCCACGTTGTGTATAAACTGCTTTTACTGTAGAAAAAAAATTAGGATATGTATCACCGCGTAGGTTTGTTTGTAATTTTGTTTTTATTACATCAAATGGTTGAGTTGCAACTGCTGCAAGTATACCTGCTGTTGATCCACCAGTCAAAATTGTTACTAGATCATGTTTGATTGCGGTATATTTTTTTGCCAATGATGCAAAGTAAGGTGTAAGTACCAGATAGCTTGCAGTATATGGGCCATCGCGTAGTATTGTTGACTCTAATCCCCTGAACAATCCCTTCCAGCCATATGTATTAATAACATTTTTTGTTGCTTGTATAGGGCCGATATGTTTTGAGTGATATTCTAGAACCTGTTGTTGCTGGAGTATAATGTTTTCTACTGGACCAGCTATAAAACTTGCAATGCTGCCACCTCCAGATGCACTCATACCTTGCCCAAAGAGTGTTTGGGGATTAAAGATATTAGAGAGTATGCTATCTGCACATACCTGCAGGCCGGTTATTGGACCAATGCTGGCCATGTTGATTATTAATCCTTCAAAGAAAAGTAAGGGATTTTTTGAAAAATAATGAGTAAGTGAAGTTATTCCCCGTTGTTTAGCATTCTTTGTTGCAATGCCTGGTTGATCAATTACTGCAGTCAAGCAACCTGCAAATGTACCTGCAGAAATTTCTTTGAATTGTTCTGTGAACCATATTTCTTTTTTTATGTCTTGTTCCATAGCATGTAAAGACAAAGAAACTAATACGGAAAAAATGGAGAGAAAGAATGCTATATTGCAGAGTGTTATTGTCTTTTTTATACTAAAAGTAAGGGATCTAAGTGACATTATCTCTCTTTAATGTAATACGAATAGTTTAACTAGCGAGTAAGTATATCGGCTTAATAATGGAATGCAAATTTAGTGATAAACAACATGCAATTTTTATGCAAGAGGCATTAACTCAGGCCCAGAAATCGCTTAAGCAGGATGAAGTACCCATTGGGGCTGTCGTTGTTGATGTTCGGGGTAATATTATTGGGCGAGGGCATAATCAGGTTATGGCCAAATGTTCACAATCTGCGCATGCAGAAATACTTGCTATAGAGCAAGCGGGTAAAGTACAGGGAGATTGGCGTTTAGAAGAATGTTGGCTTTATGTAACGCTTGAGCCCTGTGCTATGTGTATGAATTTAATTATACTGAGCAGGCTAGAAGGTGTAGTATTTGGTGCACCGTCTCCATTGTTCGGGTATTCAAATCAAAATCAACTTGACAATGATGATGGACTTCCGCTATACAAGAGAGATGCTTTAAGCGCCATAGTTTGCATACAGTCGGAAAAATCAGTTGAATTATTGAAGCAATTTTTTAAACAAAAAAGGAAAAGCAGTGGAAGCACGCAAGGACCTGGGGAAGATAAAAGAAGCACTTCTTACACGTAAAGCTGAGCTAGAAGAAGGTATGACTCAGTTGTACCAAGAAAAATTCTCTGATGGGCAAGTGCAAGATGCTGGAGATCAGGCTCTTTCTGCGACAATGGAAGCACTCAAAGGCTCGCTGCATAACACTAAGCGGGAAGAGTATATGCGTATTTTGGAAGCACTACAGATGATCGAAGAAGGTACGTATGGCATTTGTACAGATTGTGAGTTGCCCATTAAACTAAAGCGATTAAATTTGTATCCCAACGCGACAAGATGTTTGGCATGTCAAGAAATTTTTGAAGAAGGCATCGAATAAAACGTTATTTAACAATAATAATAATCAGAAAACTTGTATTGACCGCTGTATCCGTCATCGAACCACCAATTTTTCCATGAATTAATCAGAGGTGTGTAGCCATCCACTTCAACATTTTCTTGTGGTTTTTTTGTATTATCAAATGAAACATTTACTTGGCCGAGTGTCATTGTTGTACTGGTATTTGTTTCAGGTAATGTTTCAAAAGTACTACACGTTTCAACATCTGTTGTGCTATTGAGGACTTGGTGATTATACTGTTGGGACTGTGTTGGGCTGTTGGTTGCACAATGAATCTGTTGATGGTGTAGTCTTTTTGTCAAGTAACTATCTTGTGTATTATCAAAAAAGTCGCCTTCTAATAAATCTTTGTATTCTTGTTGTGTTCTCTTATCAAAGGAATAATTGTTTCTATCAAAGTAATGCGTATATAAAACGGTTTGTTTATCTTTATATGCATTAAAATGAGCTTTCTCGAATACATAATGTGCTACAATATCACAATGGCGTGCTTGTGCGGTAACATATACTACAGATGTTTGTGCATGAAGCCATGTTAATGCTCTCTTGAGTAGTGAGGTACCATATCCATTGTTGCGATGGCTAATAGAAATGCAGAAAAAGTGAATTGTTGCTTTATTACCAAGTAAAAAGTTTGCGTTTACTTTATTCCAAAGTGCTTTGCGTGGTGTGATGCTATAGGTAAGGAAACCAATATGATGTTTATTGTCTATGCAATATACGAGAGTTCTAACATTTTTTTGTTCCATAAATTTGAGTGCTTTATTAATATAATTATGGCCAAACAATTCTTTTAAGCGTAACTGCTTTGCATAGCGCTTGAGGTATGTTTTTACCATTGTTCGGTGAACATTTTTTTTATATCGAACAATACTATGACCGCTAGGTAATTTTTGAATAAATTTTTTCTCTAAATAAAGTTTTTTCAATTGTTGTATCAGGTGAGATCTTGTTTTATACATCTCGAATGATTTTTTTACTAGATGATATTTTTCTTGAACAAATGATAGCAATCCAGTGCAAGCGATAAAGGTGTTAAAAGCAAAAACCAAAAATACCAATAGAAGTATTTTTTTAAACAAAAAACAGATCATAAACTTCCCCCATAACAGTAAGTAGTACTATATCCCTAAACATGACTTAATTATAGCATTATCAACGAAAAAATGAAGGTTGGTTTTGAGCTTTTGTATGGTGAAAAGTGTGAAAAATGAGGAATAATTGACATTTTGAGTTGTTCTGGCTACTATGAATACATCAAAATATATCTGAATATTCGATTTGAATAACTATAAAGGTTTAATAACGTTATGGCAGAAGCAAAAAGAGCGCCAAAAGCTACGTCTCAGGAAAAAACTGAAGTGAAAAAATCTGTAGAGTTAAAAGTGGCTGATAAGAAAATTGAAAAAAAAAGTACTACAATTCAAGCAAAAGGTATCTTAAATCCTTTACGTGCTCATGGTGTAGGCCGACGAAAAAAGGCGGTTGCTCGCGTGTGGCTTAAACGTGGCAAGGGTGATATTGTGGTTAATGGTAAAAAATTAGATATGTATTTTGACACTAAAGTTACTGCTGCAACTGCAGTAATGGCATTTAAAGCGGTATCTATTTCTATTATGTATGATGCACAAGTGAATGTACGGGGCGGTGGGCTTTGGGGCCAAGCCGATGCCGTTAAACTTGGTATTGCACGTGCATTAGTTGATGTTGATTCAGCACTTAAACCAGAGCTTCGTAAACACGGTCTATTAACTGTTGATGCACGTAATAAAGAGCGTAAGAAATATGGTCAACGTGGTGCTCGCCGTAAGTTCCAATTTGTAAAACGCTAATATTTCTTATTTGCTCTATAAATTTTCTGAAAAAAGCGATTTTTTCCGGTTGTTTTTTCAGAATGAGTGAATCCATTCTCCTTTTAAACAAGGAAAGGCGACAAAAAATTTCAGATTGATACTTGCAGCAATGGTCTCCAACCACGTTTTTTTTGGTCTATAATTTATGTCGATAGTACATCCTATCTCTGGATTATAACGTCTTTCTTTATTGAAAATACCAAACATAGGAATATCAGGTAAAGATGGTTTTTGTATATTCCAGTTTACATCAAAGCATGTACCTGCAGTACCCAAGATTATTGAATAAAGTGCCGAACCGATTGTGCAAGAAAGTTTTTTCGCAGCTATTTTTCCTATAGTTCCTAAATATTTTTCAGCTGCGTTAATAACACCATATTTTTTTGCCAGTCTTTCACCTAAATCCATAGAAGCTTGGCTTCCAGCAATATTAATTACTTTTAGAGCCTGTATGGAAAGAGGGATGTTTTTAAATTTGCCATTAAAATAGAAAAGTACTTTTTCTTTTAAATTATAGCAAGTCTTCATCGTTTTAATGAATGGTACATTATCAAGTAATGTAGAAAATGCGCCGCAATACTGTGTCATCCGACACAGATCATTGTGGTAAACCAAGAAAAATCTATATATACAATGCATAGCAATATTTTCAAAAAAATGACTCGAGATATTACGAGGACTAATGGGTAACGTTATCATGCCATAGCGAGTGTCTAAAGTAATAGGCTTTTTAGAATCAAAACATGTTGGTTTTACATATTTTTTGTAAAGCATTGAAAGTGGCAAATGAATAAACACTTTCTCCAGACAGAACTCCATCTTTGTTGGAAAGCCTGATTTTATTAACTCTTCGATGTACATTGGAGGTTCTGATGGTTGCATTTTGGATACTGCAACTATATTCAACAGTAAAGCATAAACTAAAAGGTATTTTTTCATCTTCATCCTTAGTACTATCTAATATACAATGTTTTTTTGGCGATAAAAATATCACTATACTTACATTATAGACTATCGCTCATTCGCAATATTGTCAAATAGAAATAGATATTAGTGCAATTATTTAAAAATTGATTATGTAGCGCGAGGTGTATATGTTCATTTGAAATTTATCTAAAAGTTTACAGATTTCTTATTCAATTTTCTTATGCAATCTAATAGGTATAGATTTATAGAGTGTGTCGACAGGTTATTCTTTCCTTGATAAACTTCAGTGCATATTTATCCATGAAACAACAATAAAATAGATTAGACTTAGAAGGAGTCGTATGTGCAGCGTATTTGGTTATATAGGGAAAAAGAATAGCAGGGAATGCGTATTAGAGGGTCTTGGGCGGCTAGAATATCGCGGATATGACTCTGCGGGCTTTGCGTGCTTGAGCCCTGAAAATAATCACTTACTGTATGCCAAAACGCCTGGAAGATTGAGTAATTTACAAGAACAGCTTGAAAAAACACCAATCGATGGAAATGTATCTATCGGACATACAAGGTGGTCTACACATGGCTTGTCTTCATATGAAAATGCACACCCTCATTTTGATTGTGAAAAAACTATTTCGTTGGTCCATAATGGTATTGTAGAAAATCATCATGAGCTACGCAAGCAATTAAAAAATACCGGTCATACGTTTCATTCAGAAACCGATACTGAAACAGTAGCACATCTTTTCGAAACGCTATTAAAAATACATGAAACATTTAAAGGTGCGATAGTTGATTTGGTTAATCAATTGGATGGTGCATATGCGCTAGTTGTACTGATGCAGGAACACCCAGACATGATGTTATTGATACGCAAGCGTTCACCGCTTTGTATTGGACTTGGTAATGATGAAATGTTTATTGCTTCTGATCAATTGGCATTTGCAGGTAAAACAAAGAAAGTACTTTTTCTACCAGATCAAAGTTTTGCATTGGTAAAGTATAATACTATTGATCTTTATGATTTTAAAGGAAAACCATTAAAATTAGATGTACAAGAAACTGATGTTGATTGGAAGGGGTACGGAAAAAAAGGATATACGCATTTTATGCTCAAAGAAATTTATGAGCAAAAAGGTGCTATTCATGACACAATAGATTTTTTACATTCACTTGGACCAAAAATATGGGATCATGTCGGCTTAAGCGCACAGCGTGTTAAGCGACTTGATAAAATTAACTTGGTAGCGTGTGGTACTTCATGGCATGCATCACGTATTGCACAATTTTTTTTCGAGCGTTTCTGCATGATACCAACACGTGTTTCTTTAGCGTCAGAATTTCGGTATATGCCTTTTTTTCCCGATAGGCATACAGTGTATATTATGGTTTCTCAATCGGGTGAAACAGCTGATACCTTAGAAGCGCTACATATGATACGCGAGTTTGAGTTATCTACAATTGCATTAACGAATGTTGCTTCAAGCACGATAGTGCGCGAGGCTGATGGTTTTTTGCTCACGCAAGCAGGGCAAGAAGTCGCTGTTGCCTCAACTAAAGCATTTTCTACACAACTGACAGCTTTATACTGGCTTGCTCGTCGTATTGCGTATGAAAAAAAGATTATTAATGCGGCACAGTTTAAAACTGCTGAAGCACATTTACTAGTTGCAGCAGAATTACTAGAAAACAGTATTGAAAATTATAAACGTGTAATTGTGCATACACTTGCAAAAAAATATGCACAATATAAACGCTATATTTTTTTGGGCCGGCATATTAGTTATCCTTTTGCTATGGAGGCGGCCTTAAAACTCAAAGAGATTTCATATATTTTTGCACAATGTTATCCAGCTGGAGAACTAAAGCATGGGCCAATTGCATTAATTGATGAGCAAACACCAGTTGTATTATTTTCAAGCCAGGAATTAATCGTGTATCAAAAGTTAGTTGCAAATGCACAAGAAATAAAGGCTCGCAATGGTCATTTGATTGTATTTGCTTTTGAAGGACAAGATGAGCTGTGTGCATTGGCGGATACTGTTTTTGTGGTGCCACAAGTTGGACCGTTGTTAGATCCGCTTGTTATGACTGGTCTTATGCAATTTTTTGTATATCACATTGCCAATGAGCTTGGGCGAGCAATTGATAAACCTAGAAATTTAGCAAAGTCTGTAACAGTGGAGTAATTACTGGAAGTAATGTGGCAAATATATTGGTGATATGTCCAACACAAAGAGATCGTAGAGAGTTAGTCTTTGCTCATGTACAAAAAGATCATAGTTTCATATTTCATAATTATGAAGATACTGGGTTTGAGCGAATCATAGCTCAAGGGATTGGATTGCTTTCAAAGTCTTTTGATCCAGAATATGTTATAGAGAAGATGTTATTGCTATGTAAAGATCGTAATATTGATGGGGTTATGAGTTCTGAGGATTATCCAGGTTCGGTATTTGCAAGTGTTATTAATAAGAATCTTGGTCTGTACGGTGCAGATCCCGAAATTGTATTGCGATGTCAGCATAAATATTATTCTCGTTGTGATCAGTTAAAATATGTGCCGGAAGCTACTACCAGATTTTTTCTTATTGATCCGTATAGTCGAAATATTAAATCATGTGCGCTTCAATTTCCAGTATTTATTAAGCCAATTAAATCGTTTTTTTCTTTTTATGCCAATCAGGCAAACTCAAAAGAAGAGCTTGATTTTTTTGTGCGTTCATGTGTTTTACCAAAAGAGTTTTTGCATCAATTTAATTGGTTCTTAAAGCATTATAGCTCATGTAAAATTGATGCACGATATCTGCTTGTTGAAGAGCTGCTCTCAGGTATTCAGGTAACAGTTGAAGGTTTTGTGCATAATAATGAGGTAACGATCATGGGAATTACTGATTCGGTTATGTTTCCTGGTACTATTAGTTTTAAACGATTTGATTATCCTTCGTGTTTACCTGAGTTGGTACAAAAGCGTATGTCAGTAATAACATCATGTTTTGTGCGTGGTGTGGGACTTAATAATACCATGTTTAATATTGAAATGATGTATAGCGAACGCAAAGATGAAATTAAAATTATTGAGGTCAATCCACGCATGGCATCGCAATTTGCAGATTTGTACGAAAAGGTTGACGGATATAATTCATACTCAGTACTTATAGATTTAGCACTTGGCAAAAGGCCAACGATACAGAAAAATAAAGGAAGATTTGCGTGTGCGGCAAGTTTTGTATTGCGTGTTTTTGAAGATAAAAAAGTTGTACAGGTTCCAACAGAAGAAGATCTTACGTGTGTACACCAAGCATTTCCCGAGTCGCGTGTGCAAATTTTTGTTCAGCCTGGGCAAAAGCTTTCAGATACTTTTCAGGATGGAAAAAGCTTTCGTTATGGCTTGATACACTTGGGTGGTACTACCAAACAAGATCTTTTGGATCGTTACAACCGCTGTATGAGGTTGTTGCCGTTCAAATTTTTACCTCTTGCATCGTAATTTCATTGTCACTAATAAATACACTATTCATGAACTCAATTGCTTTGTGCCGGTTGCTTACATTCTGCGGACAACTTGTTTTGGCAACATGATATATATTTGCCAATGTGAGGGCTTGTTTAAATTGATTGTCTTCTTGTAATCGCGTCTGTGCGCGCTGTGACCATGTTTGGTGTTGTAGTTTTTCTTCTTTTTTATCTGGAGACTCTTTTTCCTGTTCTTCTTTGTCCTCAGTTGTCTTGATATAATTTTTGAGTGACTGCTCTCTTCCATAATATTTAGTAAACCAGCTGACTTGCTTTGTTGGTGGAAATGTTTTTTCTACAACAAAATCGGGTGTAATACCCTCGCCTTGAATAGAAACATTATCTGGTAGAAAGTAAAGCGATGTAGTTATTTTTACTGCGCTGTTATTACTCACTGGAATTACTTCTTGTACAGATCCTTTGCCAAAAGTACGGCTTCCAACAATAAAGATCATTAACTGTTTTTGTTTTTTACCTTTTTTTTCCAGATGTTCAGAATGCTGTTTTAAA
Source organism: Candidatus Dependentiae bacterium (assembly GCA_020431705.1). Taxonomy (NCBI): domain Bacteria; species Candidatus Babelota bacterium. Next base: position 111,066 of record JAGQHQ010000001.1, on the reverse strand, counting down.
CAACCAGCAAGAATTTCTGCAGCTGATGCGGTAAAATTATTGGTGAGAATAAATATTGGTACATTAATATCTAGTGGCTCTCTGTGCGTTTCATGCCGATTAATTTCTTGGTTGTTTTTGTCTTTTTGGGTAACGACGAGACTTTTATTAGGAGCAAAAAGACCAATGATATCAATTGCAGCATCCAAAAGCCCGCCAGAATTATTACGTAGATCTAAAATGAGAGCACGTACTTTTTTCTTTTTGATTTTATTAAGGAGTTTTTCTAATTGATATGCTGAATTACTAGTAAACATCGTAAGTGCAACATAGTACGTTTGAATTTTCTCTAGGTAGAAAGCAAGGAGGACTTGCTCTTTGATAACATCACGGATTATGTCAAACTCGAGTAAATCAGATTGACCATCTCGTAATATTTTTACATGAACAACACTGTCTTTAGGTCCCTTGAGAAGAACCATTGTTTCTTCAGTAGACATTCCCTCAAGTGGTTTACCTTCAATTTCAATAATTTTGTCCATTGGACGAATACCAGCTTTATCCGAGGGACCTTCTGGTATTGTATCTACAATGGTCATAAATTTATCTTTTGCATCTCGTGTTGCATCAATAATGACGCCGATTCCAAAAAATTCTCCACTAATTTTATCTGAAATACTTTTAAATGATTTTGGTCCCAAAAAATCAGAGTGTGGATCAAGGCAATTTAAAAAAGCATCAAAAGCATGAATCATGCACTCTTGTAGATTATTTATGCGATAATGTTTCTGTTCTGTTTTTTGTAACATTTCTGCAAAAGTTCTTGTCCAGGTGTAGGCTATTTCATCAAAACTTTTGTCTTCTTTTTGTTCATTTTCTCTGTTTGTCTTATTGTTATTTGTAGCGCTGTTATTATTTTGCATACCAATTTTTGCACACAGAACTATACTGGTTGTAGAAAGTGAGAATAAAAGGGCGAGGGTAAGGTATTGTTTCATGGTTTTTCCTTTTTTTTGTTTTTTATTTTTTTACCCTACCTTTATTTATTGAGTAATGAAAAGAATATTGTATAAAGTAGGAACAAAAATAGGTAGTAGTAAAGCTATAGACAACGCTTTGAGTAAAAAGGGAATAATGATGGTTGTTGTAAAGCACTCAATCATGCGTGCATTTTTTGTGATTGAAGTGTTTGTATTTTGCCTAGTATATTTACTAGGAACACAGGGGATTGTTCGCGTTAAACAGTTACAACGAGAAAATAGTAAGCTTGAGCAGGAAATTATTCTATTGAAGCAAGAAGTTAACATACTGGAGCAAGAAATTATTTCTTGGCAAACTAATATTTTCCATAAAGAGAAAATTGCGCGTGAGCAGCTGCAAATGGCTCGCAAGAATGAACAAGTCTATTATATAGGATAGAGGAGGGGTCATCTGCGTGGGTACTTTTTATTTATCATAATTCTGTTTATCGCATTGGCAATTAAAGTGAATAGTGCTATACATTACACTACACTTTGTTAACCAGTATATAAATATGTGGAGTTTTTTCTTATGGAATATCGATTACCTTCATTGCCATATGATTATGGTGCGCTTGAACCGTATATTGATACGGTGACTATGGAGATTCATCATACTAAACATCATCAGGGATATGTAAATATATTAAATAATTGCTTAGAAACACATCCTGAATTACAAAATAAGCCACTCACAGATTTATTAAAACAGCTCAATACGTTACCAGATTCTGCTCAAGCTAGTATTCGTAACAATGGTGGTGGTCACTATAATCATTCGCTTTTTTGGCAGGTGATGAAAAAAAATGGTGGGGGTGAGCCAAAAGGACACATTGGGGAGGAAATAAAAAAAACTTTTGGCAATTTTCAAATATTTCAAGATCATTTTAATGCTACTGCAAAGACAGTTTTTGGATCTGGGTGGGCATGGCTTTGTGTTGTGCAAAATGGTGAACTTAGAATTATGTCAACACTAAACCAAGATTCTCCACTTTCTCAAAATATATATCCGATTTTAGGTTTGGATGTGTGGGAGCATGCTTATTATTTGAAATATCAAAATCGTCGTCCAGATTATATAAATGCTTGGTGGCATGTTATTAATTGGGAAAAAGTAGAAGAAAACTATCGAGTATTATTTTAATACTTTTTTAATGAGATTTATTAAATATGTCTTTGGCTTCATCAAGGACAGTTAAACTGAATGTACTGCGCCATATCGTATACATATATGACTGAAAAAAATGTCGGAGACAGATTTTTTTTCTGGAAATTTCTTCTACTTGTGTTTCTTTATTAACGATGTAGTAATTGTTATTGTTCATCGAGTACAAGAGTTTTTTTCCAATCTTTGCGGTTAACATAGTTAGAATTTCCGTTAAGCCAGATATGCTGTTTTTTTTTTGTGCAACACGTATTGTGCGAATAAAAGAACTTTTATCAAAAGGTGTTGTACAAATGTGCATTTTTGGCTGTTTCAGAGTAAGTTCTACTTTTGGTGGATTTAAAGTTTCTAAAACAATATCAAGTTCATTCTCAATTGGTAAACCAGAATGCCATCCCAGTATATTCTTAGAAGTGATTGCTTTTCTTTTTTGTGTTAGCTTAAAAAAATTAGAAAGCTCTTTTTTGGTTTGAGTTACAATTATATTAGTAAATGCTTCTATGTATTTCTCGTCGTCAAGTTCGGTTAGAAATCTTTCTTTAAAGGAGTTGGAAATCCAATTTTTTTGAGTAAGTATATTATTAATGGTTAAAGGGCGTACCCCAAAACGACCTGATTCTTTGATGCATGTTACAATGATCATCTTTTTTGCCATGTCTTTTGTGTTTTTATTGTGGTTACTTTCAATGGTTTCGTACAAGGTGAGTAAAATGCTAAATTTTTTTGATAAGAGAGGATTAACTTTTTTTTTGCGCAATTTGTGAAAAATAGTTTGGGTAATTTCTTCTTGTAGTTTGTCTGGAATGTTTTTTATTATATCCCAATATTTTTGGCACACCTGAATTCTCTGACTTCCATTTTCGGATTCCTCGAACGCAGTGCTAAAAGTGTCAGTTACCTTTTCTATGCATAACTTGGTTAAAGAGGGAATTTGGTGTGGAAGTCCGTTTAGTGGTTGTTTTTTTTGTATAATACCAGTTCCAGTTGAGCGTTTTTTCGTGACAATATTCTTTGATGTGCAAGTTTTCTTTTTTCTTTTCATCGAATGTGTTATGCCAAAAGAGAATAATATACTTGCTAGCATGAGCATAACAAAGTTTTTTTTATACATAATTGTATTTCCTAATTAATTCACTGTTTTAGCAAAAGTCTACTGTATATATTTTTGGTGTACATATTTTATATTTTTGTATAATTGAGTATACTGATAATGCATCTACAAACAATATCCTTTACCAAGTTATAGAGTATATCATGAAAAATAAAGAAGAAATTTCTGTTTCTGTCGAGCACAAAATTCGTGTTGAAAAAGTTGAAAAAATGCGTGCTTTGGGTATTGAGCCATGGCCTGAATTTATGGAAGTTTCTGCTACTGCACACGATATAATCGATGAATTTCAAGATGATAAAGAGTGTGAATATACTGTTGCAGGTAGAGTAGTTACTATGCGCATGCATGGAAAAACTGCTTTTGTAACCATACAAGACCACACTGGTAGAGTGCAAATTTATATTCGCCAGGATATTGTAGGGGATGATACGTTTGAACATATAAAACACAATATTGATATAGGTGATATTGTCTGGTGTTCTGGTTATTCGTTTAGAACAAAAATGGGAGAAATTACTATTCGAGTGCAGAATCTTGTATTATTGAGTAAGTGTTTGCATCCATTGCCGGAAAAATTTCATGGGCTTGCTGATATTGAAACAATCTATCGTCAGCGTTACTTAGACCTAATTACTAATGCAGAAAGTCGTGAGCGATTTGTAAGACGTTCAAAGATTGTGCAAACAATACGTTCATTTTTAGATAATCATGGCTATATAGAAGTGGAAACACCTATGCTGCATCCAATTCCTGGCGGTGCGGTAGCAAAACCATTTGTTACACATCATAATGCACTAGACAGCGAGTTTTACTTGCGTATTGCACCAGAATTATATTTGAAGCGTTTGGTTATTGGTGGTTTTGAGCGTGTGTATGAAATTAATAGAAATTTTCGTAATGAGGGTATTTCAACGCGACATAATCCAGAATTCACTATGTTAGAGTTTTATACTGCGCACAAAGACTACATCTGGGTAATGGACTTAGTAGAAAAAATGATACGTCAAGTTGCGATGGAGTTGGGTAATTCGTTGCAGTTGCCATTTGGTGACATGGTGCTTGATTTTGACAAGCCATTCAAACGTATCAGTGTATATAATTCTGTTTTAGAATTAACTGAATGTTCCATAGATGATCTTTCAGAAATAACTATCGATGCAACACTCAAAAAATATAATGTATCGGTTGCAAATAAAAATGCATCTCAAGGAGAAAAAATATTCGCGTTATTTGAAGAGTTAGTGGAGCCACAATTAATGCAGCCAACATTTATTACGCATTTTCCTATTGAAGTTTCTCCACTTTCAAAAAGAGACCAACAAGACCAAACGGTTGCTGCTCGCTTTGAGCTTTTTGCTGGAGGTATGGAATTAAGTAATGGGTTTAACGAGTTGAACGATCCATTTGATCAAGCCGAACGTTTCAAATGGCAAGCGCAGGCGCGTGCTGGTGGTGACCAAGAGGCACACTACTTTGACGCTGATTATATTTTAGCTCTTGAGTATGCGCTACCTCCAACTGCAGGTGTGGGTATTGGAATTGATCGTTTGACTATGTTGCTGACCAATACCACCTCAATTAAAGATGTTATTTTATTCCCAACGCTAAAGAAAAAGTCAGAAAATTTTTAAAATAATTGCTCTCATGTAATTATCCTTGTTACATAAGTGATATATGTATCACTATTATAAGTAGGGAGATGATATGAAAAGACAATTATTATTTATGTATCGAAAATATATATTACTTTTTACAGTTATGTTGCTGTTAAGTATGGGTAGTGCGCATGGTGAAGTAGACGCGCAACGTATGGTTAAAAAAAATTTTTCTTTTGATTTTTCGTCGTTGGGAGACTATATTCCTGAAAAAATTATGGACTGGAGTCAAGAAGCATTTGAGTGGCTTTTTGGTATCAAAAAAAAGTTAAAAGAAAATCTTGAAGCATTTATTGAAAATCCTTATAAAGATACGATAGCTTATGTACGGATTGGCAATGAACTGTGTAATGGTGAGCGTTTGTACTTAGAAAAGAGAAAGCCGAAAGTAAAACGAGCTCTTGAGGTGTTATTGGATTGTCCACTTGAAGATCATGAGGTTCCAACGATTGCTTTTGTTGCTAGTGGCGGAGGCTATCGAGCTGTTATTGCTCTGCTTGGTTCGTTAATTGGTGCACAAAAGGACGGTTTTCTTGATGCGGGGACGTATATAACAGGTGTTTCGGGCTCAAGCTGGATGATTGGTACATGGATGAGCTCTGGTTTACCGCTTGTGGATTTTAAAGAATCTCTTGTTGAAAAATTATGTAAAGGTTTGACGCATGTTGGGCCAAAAGGTTCACTTTTAATGGCGGATATGTTGTTGGTAAAATATGCGTCAGACCAGTCAATTACATTAGTTGATTTTTATGGTGCATTATTAGGGCATGCATTATTCAGAGATCAGAAAGAAAAACGACACCGTATGTATTTGTCTGGACATGTTGATCGTATAAAAAATGGTGATTGGTTATTTCCAATTTATAGCGCGGTACGTGGTGATAACGATATGACAATGGATTGGTATGAATTTACACCGTTCGAGGTTGGTGCTCATTGGCTCAATGCATATGTACCAACGTGGGCCTATGCACGACAATTTGAAAATGGTGTTTCTATTGATTATGATCCTGAGCAAAGTTTAGGTTACCATTTTGGTGTGTTTGGTTCTGCTTTTTCTGCATCGTTTAGCAGAATTTACTCTGAATTTAAAAATAATATTAGTTTTGATATAACTAAAAACATTATTGAAAAGATATTAGAAAAAGTTGGCAATAAACGTTTGTCTACGGCAAAAGTACATAATTTTACGTATGGTATGAAAAATAGTCCAATTAAAACTCAAAAAGAGCTTCGTTTAATCGATGCTGGTATTGCGGTAAATATTGGCTATCAACCAGTTAGTGGTCAGCGTCCTGAACGTAAAGCTGATGTGATGATTATTCTCGATTCATCTGGTGAAGTGATTGATGCGGCCAATTTGCGACGAGCTGAACAATATGCACATGCACATAATTTACCATTTCCATATATTGATTACGAGGGTATTGATACAAAGGTGGTAAGTGTATTTGCAGATGATAATCCCGAAGTGCCAATTGTTGTGTATATGCCGCTTATTAATGATTTTGATTTGTGGGAACGGCATAAAAATGATCCTGAGTTTGCGGGGTTTGATCAGTATTTAAAGGATTTTGATCCAATTGTATGTATGGCTGGTTCATATTGTTCAACGTTTGATTTTACATATGAAGAATTTCAGTTACGACAATTAAGTGCGTTGACTGAATTTAATATGAGAATGAGCGCACAAGCTATTTATGATGCAATTGAATTGGCTGTTGAGCGTCGTGCATCGTAAACATATAATACAACATAATTTTTACACGAACGAAGCGAGCTTTTTCAAAAGCTCGCTTCGTTCGCTTTTCAAAGTTTACTTATTGAATTAAATTTTTGAGTATCTTTTTCTTAAAGAAGGTAAGTAATCTCTGTTTCTTAATTATACTTTTCTATATATCAATCGTATCAAATTGTGAGTATTCAGTTTGTCAATAAGTATATTAATTTGAAAGACGCTTTCTAAAAAAAATTTGTTGAGTATGTTTTTTGTTTTAAATATACATAAAGTATTTCTTACGTAAACATTTTACAGATAGAAACTTTTCGTTTATGGTCATACAATGTATAATGTTAAGTTTTAAGGGGGTTTTTAGATAGAAAAGCGTTTCAGTAGAGTATTGTTTACATTACTCGTGGTCGGGGTGATTTTTCTTAACAGTATACCTGTATATGGTATGGTTTCACGGCGTCTTGGCAGTCTTTTTGTTACGGTTAATACTTTTTTTCAAAGTATTCAACATCAAATTAAAATGAGTAGTACTTTTTTCAAGGATAGTGTGCACTATCGTTATGGTATGCATTGCCAAACAATTTATAAAGATCGGGTGGCAAAAGTTAGAACTGATACTCAATTGTGTGCAGGAGAAAAAGCATTTATTGAAAAAAGAAAGCCAAAAGTAAAACAAGCATTAGAAAATCTCTTAGGTAGAAAAATTGAAGATGATCATGTACCAACAGTTGCATTTGTATTTAGTGGTGGTGGTTATCGCTCTATGATTTATACTATGGGTGCATTATGTGGAGCGCAAGATGCTGGCTTGTTAGATACTGCAATGTATACGAGTGGGCTTTCTGGTTCGTGTTGGGCACTTGGATCATGGATGAGTTCTGATACATCGTTGAAAGAACATACCGAATCATTGATTACCAAAATGGGTTGGGGGATAAATAAAATAACGGTTGCTCAAGCTACATTAATTGGAAAAATGCTTATGCTTAAATATGCATATGGCCAACCGATTAGTCTTGTTGATATGTATGGTGGGTTGCTTGCCAATACATTGTTTGCTCACTATGGTGATACAAGGCACTTTGTATATCTTTCTGATCAAATGCAAAAAATTAATGATGGGAGCAGACCGTTTCCGTTGTATTCTTTGGTTATTTGTGATTATCACGGAACGTATTATTGGGCTGAATGTACACCGTGCGAATTTAGTTGTACAGGGCTTGAATTTTCAATACCAATATGGGCAATGGGAAGAAAATTTTTTAATGGTGTTTCATTTGACTTTGCACCAGAACAAAGTTTGAGTACCCTCTTTGGGGTATTTGGTTCTGCATTCACTGCAACGTTTAACCGTATATATCGGGATGTTAAAAATAAATTTATGCCAGGTCTTACAAGAAAAACTATGGATGCTTTGCTATCTAAGTTTGGAGGTAAACGTTTGATTCATGGAGCTACTTTGTATAACATGATTTTTGGGATGGACAATAGATCTATCTGTAAGCAAAAAAATTTATATGCATGTGATGCAGGTATTGATTTTAATTTGGGGTATCCGGCAGTGTCTGGGCAGCACTTGAAAAGAAAGGCCGATGTGATTGTGTTTGTAGATGCATCAACAACATTAGTGAATTCTCCAGATCTCAAAAGAATAGAGCGGTATGCTCAAAAGTATAATCTTCCATTTCCAAAAATTGATTATACTGATATCAATAAAAAATCTGTGAGTGTTTTCAAAGATGAACAGAACAAAACAGCACCAGTGGTAATTTATCTTCCTCGAATAAAAGATGAAAAGAAGTGGAATGCTTTTAAAAATGATTCTCATTTTTTAGACCATAAAGAATATCTAGATGAATTTGACCCGGAAAAATGTGTTTGGAACAATTTTGGTAAGACAGCTAAATTTATGTATACAAAAAACCAGGCAAAAACATGGTATTTACTTGCTGATTTTAACATGAAAGCAAGTAAACCAGAAATTCTTGAAGCCATTAATTGGGCGATTGATAATAAACTATCCCTTTCTCGTGCATGATTTTATTGATTTTAAAATAAACAATATTTTACTTTTGTACGAAATAGGTATTAATTTACCAAATAAGGAGAGTTTTTTATGAGGAAGTTATTACTTGTTGGTTTAGCTGTTATTGCTAGCATGGGACTATTCTTTGTTATTGTACGTTCAGGAAATGGGCCTAATGCTCAGACTTCCATTGATGAGCAATACATGAATGATATGGAGACAGCAGCAAAAACAATAGAAGCATCTGATATTGTTTCACCACGAGTAATTCAACGATTTATCAATCAGCAAATAAATATTGAACAATTTGGTACACAGCAGCAGCGTATTGAAGCGCAGCAAATCATGAAAGATAGCGCGCGTTTTCTGATTAGGCATTTTGTGACAGCGCTAGATTCTCTCTACAATGACCAAGAATTTCGCAATGCGGTTACTAATATTATATTGCTCGCAATACAAAATGCACTAGTTCCTATTGCGTTAACATCACTACAGCTATCTGCTGGGCAAGCATCTTTAGCTGATATTGGAACTGCGGCGGAAGATGGGGCTCTCTATGGGGCAACCGTAGCATTAGTTGCTGAGCTTGGAAATAAAGTTCTTCATTTTTCTGGTGATGTGAGCCAAAAGGTCAAAAATGCTATGATGTTACAAGGGCTTGAGGTCCTCAAGCAAAAAGAAGGGTTTATGTCGATTTCTACTGCAGGTGTAAGTTCGATTGTTTTGGATCAAATTAGTAAAATTGGCATGAAGGCGCTTGAAACAAGAGGGGGCGCAGCAGGTTTACTTAAGCAGCTTGATTGGAAGGATGTTGTAATAGGTCAGTCTCGCGGTAGCATGCCAGACAAATACCGTCAGCCTGTTGACTACTTTGTAGATGTATTTAGGGGTTTATTGAAAGATAAAAAAACAAGAGATATTATCGGCACAATTTTACTTTCTACTGTTGAAGGTGCTGCTATGGGAGCATTGTTGTGGTACTTTGGCATCTGGTTTGTTGGAGAGAAGGCAGTTGCTCTTGCATTGCAAAATACTGCACTTCGTGGTGCGGCACAAGGATTACTGAACTATGTGGTGTCTAAAACGGATCGTCCTGGAGCATTACAAAACGTTTCTTCTGGTTTACTTGTTCGTGATATGCAATTACGACTTCTTTCTAATTTTTCAACACTATCAGTAACTGATGTTGCACCAGTTGTTTTAGAAGAAGTAACTAAAAGTGCTGTGCAGACTGTGGTAAATCAATCTGGTGGATGGTGGAGGTTTATTAGTACTGCAGTTGGGGATGTAAAAGAGGCGGCGGTATCAACCTGGGGATGGTTTGGTAGAAAAGTTTCAAATATTTTCAATAAGATAGAAGAAGATGCGCAAATAATGCTTGATGAGCGTGTATTATATTAAGTTGATCAATTAAATTATCAGGTGTGACAGGGTATTTAATTTGTGTGTGGTTACCAGGTAATTGTTGCCTTATTGGGTTTGTCTATTACGTATTTTTCAGCTAAAATGCGGTATATTATATAGATAAACAAAGGGTAAAGGAATAATGCAGGGCAATACAATACGCGGTAAAAAATATTTATGGCAGCTTCCTGAAATTGATCAGCAGATGGTGCTATCATATGCTAGTACGTACAATCTTTCTGTTCCTGTAGTGCAGACGTTATGTTCCCGTGGCTATGTGACATCTGATGATATCGAATCATTTTTATTTAGCTCTTTTGAAAAAGACGTTGCTCATCCAGAGCAACTTATAGATTCTCAAAAAGCAGTTAATCGCATAGTGCAAGCAATTGAAAACAAAGAAAAAATGCTTGTTTTTGGCGATTATGATGTAGATGGTATCACGTCATCATCGTTAATGATGATTTGTTTGTTACCGCTTGGTGCTGATATTAATTTTTTTTTACCGCATCGCGTGCTCGATGGATATGGTCTTTCATCAAAAATTGTCGAGCGTGCTGCACGGAATAACTATAAGGTTATTATTACCGTTGATAATGGTATAACTGCATTTGAACCGGCATGTAAGGCAAAAGAACTAGGCATTGATTTAATTATTACAGATCATCACAAGCAGCATGATGAATTACCAGATGCATATGCAATAGTTAATCCAAATAGGGTTGATTGCCCATATCCATTTAAATCGTTGGCAGGTGTTGGTGTTACTTTTAAAATATTGAGTTTGTTATATGAGCGTGTTGGCAAGCCAATGCCAGAAAAAGCGTACGAGCTTTTGCTGCTTGGTACTATAGCAGATGTTGTACCATTACTTGGAGAAAATAGATTTTGGGTTCGCCATGGGCTTAACTATGTTAACAAACAACGAAGTTTTCCTTTTCTGACCCTCTGTAAAAACGGACGAGTTACAAAACAAACTATCTCGTCTCTTGATATTGGTTTTTCTGTTGCACCACAAATTAATGCGTTAGGCAGACTTGATGATCCACGCGATGGAGTAGCATTTTTAATAGGTTCAGATCATAAACGAGTACAAGAGGTTGGCAAAATATTATTTGAACTGAACCAGGCTCGTAAAGACATTGAACGTTCTATTTTTCAGCAAGTAGATGTACATATTAAAGAAAAAAAAATTGATTTAGAAAAAGAAAATATTATTTTGGCTGCGAGTAATTCGTGGCCACCAGGAGTAATTGGCCTTGTAGCATCGCGATTGGTTTCAGCCTATGGTAAACCAACAATTTTATTGCACATAACTGAAAAAGGTATTGCTAAAGGTTCTTGCCGTTCAATTCCTGCATTTAATATTTTTGATGCATTACACGATTCAAAAGATTTGTTGGAACAGTTTGGTGGCCATGCGCATGCTGCAGGACTTGCATTAAAGGTTGATAATATTGCTGAGCTCAAGCAGAAACTAGAAGAACGCGTTGCGCAACAATTAACACCGATTGATTTGGAGCAAAAAATAATGATTGATGCTCATATTAAATTGGGTGACCTGACAAAAAAATTTATGAATGATATTAATCAACTGGAGCCATTTGGGCACGCAAATGCGCAGCCACTTTTTTATGCAAAAGATGTTGTATTAGTACAGGAGCCACAATTATTGAAAGATCTGCATGTTAAGTGTCGTATTTTTGCTGATGGAGTTATCAAGCCGCTTATTTTTTTTAATCGTCCAGAATTATTTGAGTGTTTTGTTAACCAAGGTTCTGATCCTTTTGATGTTGCCGTACAGGCAACAGAAAATCACTGGAATGGTCGTATTTCTATTGAATTACTCGGTACTGATGTAGCAGGTTTAAAACAATGATTATTACGGTTGATGGCCCAACGGCTAGCGGAAAATCTAGTGTTGCTCAGGCGGTAGCAAAAAGGCTAGGCTATTATTACTTTAATTCGGGCCTTTTATATCGATCTCTGGCCTATATTTTGTTACATCATTATCAATATAACAAAGATCAATTAAGCAATCCAAATGCACAAGATTTTAAAAATGCTCTTGATTCTAAAAGATTGGTTTATACTTTTGGAGAAGATCTTTGTTTACGTACTATATTTGATATGATTGACATCACGTCATATCTTAAAGACAAAGAAATTGATCAAGCAGCTTCTATTGTGAGCTCAAATGAGCATGTCAGAGAAGTATTAATTGATTTTCAGAGATCCATAGGTCGACAGCATAATGTTGTTACCGATGGGCGGGATATGGGCTCAGTTATTTTTCCCTATGCAGATGCGAAATTTTTTTTAACTGCAAGAATAAAAATTCGTGCGCAACGTTGGATTTTAGACCAGAAAAAACGTGGCAATATTGTTGATTTATACCATGCAGTTACGCAGCTACAAGAAAGAGACTTACGGGATAAAGCAAGAAACACAGCACCGCTTGTTGTACCAAAAAATGCTATAATTATAGATTCTTCTGATATGACACAAGAGCAAGTAATTGAAAAAGTCATTTTCTATATCCTCAAAAGACATCCGAACCGAGATGTCTTTTGAGGAACAAAAAGTTATTGAGATACTGCTTTTTTTATTAATTTTTTCTTTTTTTTCATATGTTTTTTAAATATAGCTGAACCAAAAGAAAATTTAAGTACATCGTCCATAGTATTTGCATAGGTAATGTTGAGCGGATTAAGGTCTACTTCTTTAGAAATTTCTTGAATGTCATCGTAATTTTCTTTTGGAACAATGACTGTTTTAATATCATGCTGTTTTGCAGCTAAAAGTTTTGCTTTTAACCCGCCAACTGAGAGCACTCTTCCTTGTAGTGTGATCTCACCAGTCATAGCAAGATCTTTTGGTAGTGGTTTTTTGATTAATGCCGAAACGAGTGCACTACAAATAGTAATTCCCGCAGATGGTCCATCTTTGGGTGTTGCGCCTTCTGGCATGTGAATGTGAATATCTTTTGATGAATGAAAACTACCTTTAAGTCCCAAATCTGTCGCTCGCGAACGAATATAGCTTAAAGCTGCCTGAGCGGATTCTTGCATAACATCACCAAGCTGACCCGTAAGAGTAAGTCCTCCCTTACCTGAAAGTGTGGTTGTTTCGATCTCAAGTACATCGCCACCCAGCTCGGTCCATGCAAGCCCTGTTGCCAAGCCATAATTTTTCTCTTGGTTTAAGCTTGTTTTTTTAAATTTTGGATTGCCAAGCCATTGAGCAATACGATTTGATGTAACAGTAATCACTTTCGCTGATTTATCTCTTAAAAACACTTGTATAGCTTTACGCATAAGCTTGCTAATAATTCGTTCTAATTGTCGTACTCCCGCTTCTTTTGTGTACTGGTTAACAATGGTATGTAATTGATTTTCTGGTATTTTAAACTGTTGTGTATTGAGCCCGTGTAGTTTCAAATTTTTTGGGACTAAAAACTTTTTTGCGATAGCAATTTTTTCATTTTCTGTGTAACCAGAAAGCGAAATAACTTCCATGCGATCAAATAATGGATACGGTATATCATCAATCATATTTGCTGTAGTTACAAACATTACTTGCGAGAGATCGTATTCTATGTCTAGGAAATGGTCAATAAATGTTGTATTTTGTTCCGGGTCAAGAACCTCGAGTAATGCTGAAGAGGGATCTCCATGCATATCAGCGCTCATTTTGTCTATTTCATCAAGTAAAATTACCGGATTGAGTGTTTTTGCTTTTTTCATCGCTTGAATAATTTTACCTGGCAATGCGCCAATGTACGTACGGCGATGTCCACGGATTTCTGCTTCGTCTCTGACGCCTCCTAGAGAAATACGTACAAATTCTCGCCCCATACTTTCAGAAATTGATTTTGCTATTGAAGTTTTACCAACACCTGGTGGGCCAACTAAGCAAATAATTGGTGATCGTTTATTATCTTTAGCAAATTTTTTCGCAGCTAAAAATTCTAGAATACGTTCTTTTGCTTTTTTTAGACCTGAATGGTGTGCGTTAAGTATTTTTTCTGCTTTTCCAAGGCTGATCGTGTCGTTACTGACGGTTGTCCATGGCAAAGATATAACCCAATCAACGTAATGTCTACTGACAACAGCCTCTGAAGAAAGCGGTGGCATTTGATCCAAGCGCTTGAGTTCTTTTTCGATTTTTTCTCGTGCTTCTTGGGGAAGTCCAAGTGTTTTTATCTTTTTTCTGATTTTATCAAGCTCATTAGATTGATCTTCTCTGCCAAGCTCTTTTTGAATTGCTTTCATTTGCTCGGTCAAATAGTATTCTCGTTGGCTTTTTTCCACTTGTGTTTGTACATGTCCACGAATACGTTGTTCTGTTTGCAAAATATCAATCTCTTTTTTAAGCAAACCACAAAGAATGAGCATGCGCTTTTCTAAATCAACTGTTTCTAGGATCGTTTGTCTTTCTTTTACTGACAGATTACTAATATGAATAGCCAGAGTATCAGTGATTTGATCCATATCGTATGATGACTTTACTAAGGCTATCAGATCTGTAGGAGCTTTTTCATTGTATTTTGCGTAGGTTAAATATAAGGTGCGTACTTGCCGCCATAATGCTTCAAGCTCAACTGTCTGCTTAGCTTTTGAGCTTTCGATATCGATACAGTGTACACCAAGAAAACCTTCAGCTTCTTGTGTATCTATTATTTTTGATCTACAAACTCCTTCAGCCAGAATTTTTAAGGCACCGTTAGACATGCGCATAACTTGTAATATTTTTGAGCGAGTTCCGTGAGAAAAAAGATCTAGTGACGTTGGTGTTTCAACATGTTCATCTTTTTGTGCGGTAATAAAAATAGATTTATTATTTTTAAGTGCAAATTCTACTGCTCGGATAGAAGTTTCTCTTCCAACAATTATTGGTACGATACTTTTTGGCAAAACCACTACGTTCTTAAGCGGCAAAAGGGCCAAAAAGGTTTCATGCTTTTGTGTCTCTTCTACGTGATTTGTTTCAGGCTGTTCAATAATATTTTGTGCTTCATCTGTAACCATATGTGTCCCAAATTATAGAGTTTTTGGTGTTTATTCTTCCTGTAAGGTGTTTATAAATTAATTATATAGTGCAACACCAGTCAAAGCTATTTTTACCCTTGACTTAAGCCTACTTTACGTGCCTATTTTGTCAACTAAAATATATGTTTTTATTTCATATTTGAATTGTTTGGTTGGGGGTGGTGCTTGTCGAGGGAATATTTCAGACAAAAATAAGCTTATTTATGTTGTATAGATAGTATAGTCAGACTTGCTTCTGTAATTTCACATAGTATTTATATTCTTGATTATTGCGGCGGATAATGGAATTTGTTGAAATAATGCGTTGAGATGGCTATATAGTTGATTTCTTGGTAATGGGTTATATACTATGATTTTTACAAAAGAATAATGTTTTGGTATTATCTTTGGTAAATTGCGTTGTTTGTTTTGGTTAACCTTTTTGTCCGCTGGGGCTATATATGCTTAAACGTATTGCGACTGCATTGTGGGGGAAGTTTGAGAGTAGAGATGAGGTACAAAAGTTCTTTACACTAAGTGCTATATTTTTTTTGATTATTGGTACCTATTGGTGTATGCGACCACTTAAAGATGGCTTGTTTGCTAATATTGTAGGTGTTGATTATATTCCATGGGCAAAGTTTCTTTCGCTTATTGTTATCACACCTCTCATTCTCGTATATAGTAAGCTTGTTGACATGTTCACGCGACACAAAGTGTTTTATATTTTGATTACGCTTTATGCATTAGCAGCATTAATATTTGGCTACTTCTTGAACCATCCGACGTATGGCCTGCCTAATACCACTGAAGATCCAACACGAATTTTAGGTTGGGCGTGGTATGTTTTTGTCGAAAGTTTTGGTTCATTAATTGTAGCACTTTTCTGGGCGTTTACTACAGATATTACTAAAGAAGATGCGGCAAAACGTGGATTTCCTTTTATTGCTCTTGGTGGACAACTTGGTAACATGGTTGGACCAATGCTGCGCGCTAAGTCGTTAGGCCTTTCTCACAGTGGACCAATTGTCTACATTCTTGCAGGTGCGATTATAGTAATTGGTTTGTTAATGTGGTTGTTTGTGAGCGTTACACCAAAAGATCAATTGGTTGGATTTGAAGAAGTTAAAGAGGCTGGAGACAAGAAGGAAGAGTCTCACAGTGAGCCAGGATTTTTTGAAGGTCTTCGCCTTATGATTACTAAACCGTACTTGCTTGGCATTTTCCTGATTATTTTCTTTTACGAGGTAATTATTACCATTATTGATTTCTTATTTAAAGCAACCGCAAAGGCATCGTTTCCGCTTGAGCGTGATTTCAGCGCGTTTTTGGGAAGTTATGGTACTATGACTGGTATTATTTCAACATTGTGCGTATTATTTGGTATCAATAATATTCAACGACATCTTGGTGTTCGTGCATCGTTAATTCTGACACCAATATTAGTTGCTGTTGCGATTGTTACGGTAAAATTCTATCCAGTGTTAGGTGTATTGTTCTGGTTGATGGTATTTGCGAAGGCTATTAACTATGCACTTAACCAGCCAACTATTAAGCAGCTTTATATTCCGACATCAAAAGATGCAAAATATAAAACTCAAGCATGGATTGAGATGTTTGGATCTCGTGGATCAAAGGCTTCAGGTTCAGGTATTAATGTGTTTCGCGGCTTCCTAAAGGGTAAGTATGGTATGGCTGGAATAACATTGTTTTTGACTTTGAGTACAAGTGTTTCACTTGGTTTAATTGCGATATGGTTTTTTGTGGTGGCATATCTTGCAAAAACGTACAAAAAGGCTGTAGACGAAAAACGAGTAGCTTGTTGAGTGGAGAGTTGTATCAGTTGAAAATAAAAAGGTCTTTCAAAGTTGTTTCTTTGAAAGACCTTTTTTGGTTTATTCAATGGTGATCTGTTTGTAGTAAATGAGTTGAGATAGTAGGCAGCATTGTGTATTGGAAATGAATGACATTATACAAAATGTGTATAATTTGAAAAAGAGTCTGTATTAAAAGGAACCTCGATGATTTCGAGAATACAAAATTGGTTAAAGTCGCTTTTTGATGTTGAACCACAAGAGAGAGTAAAGCTAGTATTACTAACACTTACTTTTTTTTGTATTATTGGCGGTTATACTTTGGCAAAAGAACTAAAAGATTCTGTTTTTAGTGCAGTTGTTGGGCGAATATACATACCACAGGCAAAAATGTATTTCATGATTTTTATGGTGCCAGCAATTTTCTTATATTCAAAGTTGGTTGATAGATTGAGGCGATATCGCTTGCTCTGCTGGTATGCTTTTTTCTATGCATTAGTAGGATTTGTTTGTGTTTATATGCTTGGTCATCCAACTATTGGATTGTTAAATACAGATTCGAGTCCATATCGCGTATTTGGTTGGCTATTTTATTTTTTTGTTGAATCGTGGTCACCATTTGTGGTGAGTGTCTTCTGGGCATTTTTGAACTCAATTAGTAACCCAGATACAGCAAAAAATAGCTATGGGACGATTGTTGCTGGTTCAAAATTTGGTGGCATGCTTACTTCTGGTTTTGCTTGGGCGCTGTTGAGCGTAACAACTCCTACTTCAATACTTATATTCTCAGATGTTGTTAAGCATCAAATATTACTAGGAGTTTCTTCTTTATTGATTTTATGCGTACCGGTAATCATTCTTGTTCTTATGAGAAAAGTTTCTGGCCATTACCTGCATGGATATGAAGCTGCGTACCAAGTAGAAAAAAAACGTGGTAAGACTGGTGAGGCAAAAACAGGGATTCTCTCAGGTTTAATTATGTTTTTTAAATATCCGTACATTTTTGGAGTTTTTTGTATAGTATTTTTCTACGAGATAATAAATACAGTATTGAGTTATCAGCGAATAGGAATGGCTGAAGCTAATGCCACAAGTATTACGCATGTTAGCACCTATTTATATAAACTTATTTTTGTTACACATACAATTGGATTTTTAATTTCTCTTTTTGGAACCAAAGCCTTGCTTAAACGATTTGGAGAGCGTATTTGTCTTTTATTGGTACCTATTTCTACGGCTTTATTGTTTATTTACTTTGTTTTTAGCACAACACAATTTGCCTTTTTGAGTTTCTTTGTTATATTGCGTTCAATCCATTATGGCTTCAGTTATCCAGTAAGAGAAAGTTTATACATTCCAACTGTTAAAGAGATTAAATTTAAATCTAAGTCTTGGATTGATGCATTTGGGCAAAAGTTTGCAAAGTCAGGTGGTTCGTTTTTTAATCATTTTACTAGAAATTTGCCTATTGCGGCGTTTATTACAATAGAGTCAATGTTTTTTGCTGTTATTATTGGCCTGTGGATTATAGCAACTTACTTACTTGGAAGACGATTTGATCAAGCCATTACGAACAATGAGGTTATAGGGGCAGAATTGGAATAATTCGTTGAATTTTTTTCTACTTTTGATATTATTTTTTTATTGTGATGTATAGTATTTTATACTGTTAATGCGTGCTTTTTAAAATAAGGTGGCTTGTAGATTGTTGGTATGCATGCGATGAATATGGGCCCAAAAAGCATTAGATATAACCTTTTGAGGATAGATTTATATGATAGATTTTAAATCTTTAGTTAAAGCTGGTTGTCACTTTGGGCATCAAAAATCTCGTGGCTGTCCCAAAATGGCTCCGTACATTTGGGGTCACAGGAATGGTATCCACCTTATTGATATTTCGAAGACCGCGCAATTATTAGAGCAATCAGCTCAATTTCTTAAACAAGTTACTGCAGAGGGCAAAGCTGTTTTGTGGGTTGGTACTAAAAAACCGGCGCAAGACATTATTTTTAGTGTTGCTCAGGATTTAGACATGCCGTATGTAAACCATCGTTGGATTGGTGGTACATTGAGTAACTGGGCTCAGGTAAAAAAATCAATCACGAAGCTATTGCATTTGCAGGATGTTATTGCAAAAGTAGAAAAATCGAAAGAAAAAGAAGACTCACAACAGTTTCTGTATACAAAAAAAGAACTTAATGTTATTCAAAAAATGATTGAGCGTTTAAAGAAAAATGTTGGTGGCATTACTGGTCTTAGGTGGCCAATTGGTGCAGTTATCATTGTCGATGTGCGTAAAGAGAGTTCGGCGCTTAAAGAAGCTGTGCGCATGGGAATTCCAGTTGTAGCACTTGTTGATACTAACTGTGATCCGACGCTGGTTGATTATGTTATTCCGGGAAATGATGATGTGCCTCGTTCAATTAAGTTAATTATTGATTATTTACATGAGTCAGTCAAAGTTGGTGTTGCTCAGCGTGCGAAAGATCAAAAAGAAGAAGAGAGCCAAACTGTAGCGATAAAAAAAGCTGTTACAGAAAAAGGGCCAGTGGTAAAAAAAGCTGCTACAAAAAAAGATGTGAAAGTGGAATCAAAGGATAAAGCTGTTGATATAACGCACAATGGACTAAAAAAAGAAGATTCTAAGAAAACTGTTGATAAGGAAAGAGAAGAAAAGGCTGACAAAAAGTAGCGACTCGGAGAGGTGTCTGAGTGGTTGAAAGAGCACGCTTGGAAAGTGTGTATGTCTCGTAAGGGGCATCGAGGGTTCGAATCCCTCTCTCTCCACCAGTTTACCTTTATTAGGCCTTGCGATAGAAATAGATAAATTTTTCGCAAAAATTAATTGGTCCTATTGCTGATAGAGCAAAAGGATATTTGTTTACCTAGTACTGTGGTTATGCAACAAGATGTATTTTTGCAAAATTTGGCTAGCTCTCCAGTTAAAAAAGTGCTAAAATAGGTGTGTTATTGGGTTTTAGGGTGAAAATTATACCTCATTCAGTGGTGGTCTAAAAGATTGGGAAGTGAGTAAAAAATGGGTTTCTCAGCCTGTCAGGTCCGAAAGGAAGCAGCAGAAGTTTACTTATTTTTGTACCCGCTTCCCATTTAATCTAGGGACATTAGGCAATAAAAACAATGAATACACTAAAACGAGCAGATGTACAGCTTAATCTCGCACGCAAGTGGCGCTCACAAACCTTTGATGAGGTTGTTGGGCAAGAGCTTGCGTTAAAAATCATTAAAAATAGTCTATACAAAGATCACTATTTTCCTGTATATCTTTTTTCGGGTCAACGAGGTTGTGGAAAAACAACTACAGCTCGTATTTTTGCTGCTGCAATTAATTGTGAAAAATTATCTGATTTTCAGAAAAATCCAAAAAAGTACATTATTCCGTGCCTTGAGTGTGCGTCATGTGTAGCATTGCGAGCTGGCAAGCATCCAGATTTTATTGAAATGGATGCGGCTTCTCATACTGGTGTTGACAATGTACGGCAAATTGTTGATGCAGCATCATTACTGCCGATTATGGGACGTAAAAAAGTCTATTTGATTGATGAAGCACACATGCTGAGCAAAGCAGCATTTAATGCTTTTTTAAAAATTTTAGAAGAGCCTCCAGTATCAGTATTATTTATTTTGGCTACAACTGATCCGGAAAAAATTATTGAAACAGTTCGTTCTCGTTGTTTTCAGCTTTTTTTTAAACCCATTGAAATGAGACCGTTACTTAATCATTTGGTACATATATGTGAGCAAGAAGAAATTGCATATGATACAACAGCTCTTAAATTGATTATTGCACAAACTGATGGTTCCGCTCGAGATGCGCTCAATATTTTGGAGCAAGTTCGTTTTGCTACAAAAAAAGTGACACAAGAAGCTGTACAATCGGTGCTTGGTTATGTTGATGATGCATGTTTGATCGAATTATTCAATATGGTATTGCATAAAAGTCCTGTAGAGCTTTTGGAGTTTTTACAAAAAAAATCACTTAGCCTTTATGATGCGACATTTGTCTGGCGGACATTTATCAATTGTGTGCGCTCAGCACTATGGCTTAAGCATGGGGTGAGGCCACAGCACTTTATAGAGTATCATGAAGCTCTTAAAGACATTGTTGCGAGTACTTCGTGGCTACAAATTAATGATTTACTCAATCAATTATACAGTAATGAGCATTTGTTTCTCAAAGCAAGTGATCAATATGGTGTACTTGAAATGATCTTATTACAAGCATGTCAAAAAAATAAAAAAAATAATAATAGCGGTTCCGGTTCTGCCTCTGGCACACAAGTTTTATCTATGCCGACTGAAGGTTTAGATGATGAAGACTATGAAGATGATGTTGAGGAGAGTGACCGTGTTGATGAACTAGAAGAAGAGCTTAAACCTATCGATGGCAACAAAAAAAAAGTACAGAATTCCGACTTTGTTAAAGCATTGGCTGGTAGGTTAACTGATGATGTGTCAAGTGCTATTGGGTTTACATCCTGGGAATTGTTTTTACAAGAACTTGAACAAAAAAATGATCCACTCGCACTTTCAATTTTTAAACAAGCGATGTTTACTGCGTTTGATAGTGTGAGTGCAAAATTGACAATTTCTTTTCCAAAGCAGTTTATTTTTTTTAAAGAACTGCTAGGGCAAACTAGTGCCATTTGGCAGCCGTTAGTAAATAGTTGTTTTGGGATGAATATTGTTCTAAATTCTGTTTTCAATAGTGTTGATCCTAAGCCAATTGAAGTGAGGTGTGTTGAACAAAAACAAGAAAGAGTAACACCAGTTTTTGTGCCAATGCAGACACCGCGGACAATAATATCACAACAAAAATCTAAGCGAATGACGTATGGAAGTGGTGGTGGCGGTTCTTCGTATCGTTTTTTTGGATCTCTCGGTGGCCAAGGCACAAAAACGTATTTAGGAAAGATTCCAGTTACTTTAAGTGCAATTGATGTGTCTGATACGAATAAGTGGCCACAAGTTTGCCTGTTGCAGCAACATTTTTCTGGCACTATCAAAGAGATAATACAAGCATAAGTATAAAGGGAGGTTATAATGGCCAAAAAAATATCAAAAATTGTTATTATTGGACGTGCAAATGTTGGTAAATCAACATTGTTTAATCGTCTTTCTGTCGATGTTAAAAGTTTGACCTTTGATTATGCGGGGGTAACGCGTGATATTATGCGTGATATTGCCTGTTGGAAAGGTAAGTCTTTTGAGCTTGTCGATACTGGTGGTGTGCAAGTTGGTAAAACAGATGATATTTTGGCAAAAGCAGTTTCTGCACGGGCACGTGCTGGTATAGAGCAAGCAGATGTTATTGTGTTTATGTGTGATGCTACGGTTGGTGTATTGCCACATGATCGTGCAATAGCAAGAGAGCTTCACAAAATAGGTAAGCCAGTTATTTTAGCGGTTAATAAAGCTGATAGTAGTAAAGCAAAAGAGTATGAATATGAGTTTAAAACACTTGGTTTTGATACTATGTTTTTTATTTCTGCCACTCACGGTATAGCTATTGGTGACTTACTTGATGCATCGGTAGCAGTATTACCGCAGGCAGGAGCCATTGAAGATGAGTACGAGGTAACAAAAGAGAGTGCTGATTATAAAGTTGTATTACTTGGCAAACCAAATGTGGGTAAGTCATCGTTACTTAACTTATTGCTGCAAGAAGAGCGTACGCTAGTTGCTGATATACCGGGAACTACAAGAGAAGCTATTGGCGAGAAAATATCATTTTATCATGAAGATATTTTGGTAATCGATACGCCGGGAATTCGCAGGAGAAGAAAAATTGACGAGCCATTAGAAACGATGATGGTCAAGACAGCATTTCGTGCACTTGAAAATGCTCATATTGTGTTACTATTAGTTGATTCCTCTGAGGGGTGTTTATCAGACCAAGAACTAAAACTATCTTTTTATGTAATTGAGCAGGGCAAAGCGCTTGTTATTTTATTTAACAAGCAAGATTTAGTTGATGAAGAAATTGAGCATAATTTACAATTTAATCTAGAGCCATACAACTATTTAATTAATAAGATTCATACGCTCAATATTTCGTGTAAAACCGGTAAAAATATTGGTAAAATTATGCCATTGCTCAAAAAAGTATGGCAGCGTTATACACAAAAGTTTTCTGGCCAAGAACTCACGATGCTTTTTAAAGATGCATTTTATCGCCGTCAACATTTTTATAAGACACAGCCCTTGCAACTTATTTATGCAAAACAAGTTAAAACAGCTCCAATTACTGTTGCTCTGCGTGTAAATCAACCCGATTGGTTTGGTCCAAGTCAACTCGCATATCTTGAGGGTGTTATGCGTAGAAAGTATGATCTGCAAGGGGTACCGGTACAATTTGCTGTTCGTAAGAAATCAAGTAAATAGGTTTTTCTTTTTTTTCATTATACAATTTAATATATGCAAAATTTAAGTAGTAAGGATAATACATGTTTTAATTGAGCAAGATCATGTTGGTGATTCATTTTTTTTATAATTTTCTAATAAAAAGTTAACTTTTATGAGATAAAAAAATTTGTGCAATAAACGACAAATAGATACACCATCCTTCTTGTATCTGGCTATAGATTGCGTTACTCTGAAGCTATATATAAAAATATATCTATAAGGAGTAAGGAGAACTTATGAACAAGCGCATTACGTTTCGAAATATAGAGAAATCTTCAGAAATAGAAGCATATGCTAATCAGCAATTGGCAAAAATAGAAGAGTTCTTACATAGTGAACGTCCACCAATTTATATTGATTTGATTTTTGAGCCATCAAGAGTAAGAGAGCATCATCGTATTGAACTACGAGTGAGGACTCCACGTTTTGATGAGATAACTCACTATGAGTATAAAGGTACTGGTTTTTATGATGTGCTTGACCGTGTAATTGATACAATGTACTTGAAGTTGAGAGAAGAAAACAAGCGCGAAAAACGTGATGCACGTAAAACTCGTGGCCGTAAAGATGAGTTTAAAAAGCAGCGTTAGTTTTATTGATAAATCTTAATACGAGTTATAAAACTAGGGTTTATAAAAGTGGCTGTATCTCAGAAGTGAATTGCTCTGTTGTTTTATTGTATAACTCGTTCCCCCACTGTTTTAATACATTTTGAGTGTTTGGTTCGATAAGTAATACAGTGGGAAACCCAATAATACCATACTTTTTTTGTAGTAGCTTACAATAGCTATTCTTTGTATTAGAAGCATCTATTTTTACTGAAATACAATTTTGCAGACAATTTTGGACATTGGTGTTACAAAAGATACGTTTATCAATTGTTCTGCACAATGAGCAAAAAGGTGTACCAATATCAACCAATAATTTTTTATGATTTTTTTGTGCTTGCTCAAGTGCAGCAAAGTAGTCTGTGTGCCAAGTTATTTTATTTTGAATTTGTTGTGGATATGTGGTTTGGTAGGCTTTAAAAGCTATAAGAAGAGAGCTTGCAAGTAAACAGAAACCAATGCTATTTTTTATCAAACGCAATATGTTCGAGTCTTGCGAGCGAGTGATAAAGTGTGTAATACCAACAACAACGACAAAACCAGCCAAGAGCCATAAGATAATATAAAAGGGTGTAAGGGGTTGTAATAAGTATAAGCACATACCTACCAACAAGAAACCAAAAAGTTGTTTTATCTCAAGCATCCAGGGGCCGGTCTGTGGCAAAATATTTAATGATCCAGAGAAGGAACCAATTATCATCAACGGCATACTCAGTCCAATGCCAAAAGCAAATAATAGTATAAAACCTAAAAAGAGCGAGCCAAGTTGCGCAACTAAACTTAATATAACAATAAGACCCGGAGAAACGCATGGCGATGCGATCGTTCCACTTACGGCACCAAAACAAAAAGCAGAACATAGTGAGCCACCATATATTTTTTTTTGTTTTGGTTTCATAAATGGTGGTATATACATTGTGTATAAACCAAGCATTGAACCTGCTAGATATAAGAGTAATAGAGTAAAACTAATAATAATTATTGGATGTCCCAAAAATGCACCAAAAAAATTTCCTGTAAATGTAGCCAACATGCCAAGGAGAGAAAATGTTATTGCTAAACCTAACGTATAACTTGAAGAAAGAAGTATGTTGCGTAGTACCGATGATCCTCCTTGTGTTTGCAAAATGCCGGCAGTTATTGGAATCATAGGGTAAATGCAGGGTGTTAAGCTTAGCAGTAGACCGAGCACAAAAACTAATAGTGTTCGTATCCAAGGGGATTGTGTTGTTTGTATTATGTTTGAAATGCGAGAAGAAAGTGGTGTGTGCGTTCCAGAGTGTGAAGATGTAGTATATGTAGATGTTGTATGTTGTTCCGGTGTTGGTATATCAATGCTTTTGTTTAATACATTATTTGTGTGCGAATTTGCTATTTGTTCTTGCTGAATTTTAAAGGAACGTTCTGGAAAAGAGTTCTGATGCAGGTTGTTTTGTGTGTGATGTACTGTTGTATGTAAGCGTAAAGGAAAAACTGTTTTGGTTAATTTTTTTTCTGATTTAAGATAGTACGTCATGTGTAGATATGCGTCATCAACAGAAATTGTGTCGTCTACAAATGCATCAAAAGTAATTTTTAGTGGTTTGGTAAATACTTTTTTCCTTTCTTTGAAGTGTGGGTCATACTTTTGAACGGTGAATTGGTTTGCTTTCCATTCAGAAAGTGTGATTGCTGGATGATCGACAGAAAAGTCAAGATAGTCTTTATATGCATAGTCGCCAGTATGTAATGGGATAGTAATAGTTATCGTTGTTTTTTTATGATCGATAGGTGTGTACGTAATGTGAGGTTTTGCTAAGCAAATTGCTGATAAAGAACAAAACGATAGAAAAGTTGTTACTATAATGGGAGTGTGTTTCATTATCACCTTCACCGTTGTTCACGTGTTAGATTAAGATTTTTTTAATTTCATAATTTTGATGTTGCTTTTGTTTGATGTGAGTGTGATTTGTGCTTCACCAGTGCCTAAGGTGCCGTCAATTTCTTTTTTAAATTTTCTCCATGCGTTTTTGTCAAGTTGTGTAGTAAATGGTTTTATTGTGACGTGGTGTTGGCAGGTAAAGGTGCCGTAAGTTGTGCGTGCGTGTAAATCAGCATTTGTTTCGTGCGGTAACCATAATTGAATATTACCACATGTACTAGTTAGATTAATTTTGCTTATTGGAGGAACACTTTTGCTATGCACTTTTATGTGTCCACTATCTGTTGCAGTTAAAACACTACCGCGTGCCTCGTCAACGGTAATATTTCCTTTTTTAGTTGTTAACTTTATATTGTTGTATGCTTCTTTTATTCGAATATCTCCTTTTTGAGTGGTAGTTCCAATGACTGTGCTATGGGTTTGGTCAATTTCGATATTACCTTGCTGTGTTGTTAGATGAGCTCTACCTGTAATTTTTTTTGTTTTTATATTTCCAACGCCTGTTGAGACGGTAATGCCAGTATTGTGCGGAATGGTAATATGAAAATCAACATGAAAATTTTTATTTTTTTGATCGAGGCATACAGTTGTTAGTGTAAGGGTATTTTTATGCTGTATATCTTTTATATGAATCAGTTGTAATTGTTCTTTTTTTAGTGTTTTTTTTACTACTTTTAAATCGACTGTTGGCTTACTCCATGTAGAAACATAAATATCGCCATCGCTGTTGTTTATGGTAATTATGCCCTTAGCTCCTAGTGCATATGTTTTTTGTATTGTTTGTTTTTCCCATTTGCTTGGCATAATAAATGAAACCATTGTGTTGAGTGATCTACGTACTGAAAAAGCCACACTTGTCTGCGGCATTGCTATAAGATAGCTTATAAGTGCTATCGTCTGGTAGATATATATTTTATTCATGATAACCTCATTGTATGATGATAAATTGCTGTGGATGTGTATGAATTCTACAAAAATAGATTCTATAATTCAAAGAAAATTAGAAAAGGTATTAATACAATACCCACGTGTAAAGGATATTGTAAAAGCAATTGATACAAAAAATGGGCGTACTTTGTTGGTGGGAGGTGCCGTTCGTGACTTATTACTTGATTTACCAATAAAAGACTTGGATATAGAAGTTCATGGAGTTGCGCTGAAAGATCTTGAAGCCTTGTTGAGTGTCTTTGGCACAGTGAGTTTGATTGGTAAAGCTTTTGGTGTTTTGCGTATTCACGGTTTGGATATTGATTGGTCATTGCCGCGAATAGATACTGCTGGGCGAAAACCGATAGTCGAGATAGATCCCTATATGGGAATTACACAAGCATTTAGGCGACGTGATTTGACGATAAATGCGATGGGTATTGATCTTAAAACGTGTGAGCTTTTAGATCCGTTTAATGGTCAAAAAGATCTTATGAACAATATATTAAGAGCAACAGATTTATATTTTTTTGTTGATGATCCATTACGCCTTTTTCGGGTGATGCAATTTATTGGCCGATTTGAGATGCAAGTAGATGATCAGTTGAATGCTCTTTGTAGAAGTATGGATATTAGTGCTGTTTCAACTGAACGTATTGAAATGGAGTTTGAAAAGCTGTTTTTAAAATCAAAACGTCCATCATTGGGAATTCGCTGGCTTAAAGAAATTGGTCGCTTAAAAGGAATATTGCCTGAGCTTGCTAAAACTGTTGGTGTTCCACAAGAGCCTAGATGGCATCCGGAAGGCGATGTTTTTGAGCATAGTATGCAATCACTTGATGCTGCAGCTGCGCTTGAATATGAAACAGATTGGGAAAAACTTGTGGTAATATATGCAGCGATGTGCCATGATATTGGTAAGACTGAAACAACAAAAACAATTGACGGTATTATCAGAAGTCTAGGCCATGAAGATGCGGGTTATAGGCTTTCTCAGTGTATGCTTGAACGTATTACGCACAACAAAGAGCTTGTAGACGCTGTTCCAAAATTAGTTAAGTATCACATGCAGCCTTCACAATTTATTTCAGCCAATGCTACGTCAGCAGCGTATAAACGATTGGCCAATAAACTTGCGCCATATGCTACGCTTTTCATGTTAGCTAAACTCAAGATTGCTGATAGGCGTGGCCGTAATCCAAAAAATTCTGAACCACTTGCACACGATGATGAGGATATTGCAAAATTTATCCAAAAATCACGAGAATTGAACGTTCTTGATCAAGTAGAGGCTCCAGTATTGCAAGGGAGAGATTTGCTTGATGTGATTGAACCTGGTCCGTATATGGGCAATATATTAAAGCGAGCCTATGATATTCAGCTGGAAGAAGGTATTAAAGATAAAGAGGAATTAAAGAAACGAGTACTTGAGTAGTTTTTTTATTGAGTATAAAAAAAGGAAGTGCACATTTTTGTGCGCTTCCCTAAATCTTTAATACCTTTACTTGTCTTCTAGCTTTTTATTGATTATCAAGAAGATAGTTAGCCATTTCGGTATCGTTGTAAGCAAGCGCCAATTCTAATGGATTGGCATTCGAAATTCGAGCATACTCTTTATATTTTTGTGCACGCTGAGCTAAGCTTTTTTTGTCTCTTGTTTTTGTTGTGTCATGCTCTACTGGTTTTACTATGCTATGAGATGTATCTTGCTGTATTAAACTACGAGCATAAGCTGCATCTTCTTTTTCTTGTTTATCTCGATCGTGTTGTTTTATTTCCTGTGCTGCAATCTCACGAGCGATTTGCTCATCATTTTGTGTATTAATGGACTGCGTTCTTAGTCCTTCATAATAGGCGAAGGCCTCTTTTTGTTCTTCTAATGAAGTACCAAAACGAGCCGCATCGGTAGATGATTTCATCAATACAGTTCGCTTGAATTTGTCTGATTTTTGCTGATGTAAAGCTTGAACTTTTTGTACTATAGTTGTTTTTTTTACAGCAAATTCAACTTTTCCAAAATCATTTTCTTGTGCAATCTTACTCAAGAAGGAATTAAGTTTAGTAATAGTTTTATCTCGATAATCTGAACTACCATGTATTGAATCTATATAGAAGTACTTTATGTTACCTTCTTTATTAATGTCTATTATCAATCCAGTCCAGTGACCATAATCAGTGCGATCTTTTTGACATCTGCAGCATATATTTTTATGTACCTTGCCGTTCGAATCAGTTTCTTCGCGGTGCTCACATTTTTTGAGATTACCGTATTCGTCAACGATTGCTTTGTTTCGCTGTGGACAGTGGTTACATGTATTGTTAGCACACTTTTTATCTACTGCTCTATAGTGTTTCATTGTGCCCAGAGAAAATGCTACAGAAATTGATTTTTTGTTTTTGATTGCATCAATTAACTTCTTCAGCAGCTCTGGTTCATGGCCGTAAAAGTAATCAATAGTTTTAGTTTCTTTATGTTCTTGATCTAATTTTTTATCGATAGCATGATCAAAGTTTTCGTTCAAGTTACCAATACAAATTAATTGGTCTTGAATTTTTTCTACTTCTTGCGCGATTTCTTTTAACTCACTTGCATCACATCCTTCTTGCTTGCGTAATGGATGATTTTGCAGGGCTTTCTCTAGTTCAACGGTATTGCCATCTTTCAAGTACATTAAAACAGCTTTGTTGTTTTTAACACTGTGTGGGCCACATGTATGGCCGTTCTGATGAACAGCAGCTAGACTTAAGTCATAAACATGTATACTAATAGCACTTACGTTTTCTAGTGATTTTTCTTTTACAGTAATAACAGGTTTTCTGTTTATTTCATCATTATTTTTAACTATTTTAACTTTATATTTTTCTACTGTTTTTCGCACTGCCATTGTTGTTTCTTTAATAGGCATTTTTTCAATTTTTACATGAGCATGCTTATTTGTGTCCGAATTAAATATTTGTTCTAAGTTTAGTTTTTTTGCTTCTTTGTGAGGATCTTGATTATTAGATTGATTAATGACAGGTGTAATTTTTTTATCGGTAGTGTTATTACTACTGATAAAGTACCCAACAACGCTGTTTATGATACTTCTCAGGCTAAGTGATACTTTGGGAACGCCAAAGGCATAAGCTGGGCTTGCTACGCAAAAACTAAGCGTAGTAGCAAGAAAAAAGCTTGTAAATAGTTGTTTTCCTGTATTCATTATATTTACCTCCATTTATGTACAAATTGCGTACAAAAGCCACACTAACTGTAATAATGCGACCGCCTTCATTTATTCTAATTGTAACATTTCTTGCGAGGGTGTCAAGAAGAAAGTAACGGTTCCAAAGGGGGCTTCATTTTGATAGGCTATGGGTGGAGTATAATATAAAAAAGTTGAATATAAAGGACATATTATGTTGAAAATGCTATTTGGTAATGGCCTCTGGCAGCTTGTTTTACAGGCTGATATGATCAGTAAGGTGGTCTTGATCATTCTCCTGATAATGTCAATCTTATGTTGGACTATTTTTTTTTATAAATTAATACTTTTACGGCTTAAAAAAAGGCATATGTGCACCGTATCTCGCTTGATAAAGCAGGCAAAAAGTCTTGAGGAAATGAGTGCTATAGCCTCAGGGTATGCAGGAACGATTCCGGGTTATTTTTTGACACAAAACCTCCTTTTTCTTAAAGATTTATTAGAAAAGCGACAAGAGGCTAATTTTGACCGCATGTCAGAGTATATGGATGCAGTAATTGAGGATATAGTATATCGTCAGGAGTCTTATTTACCTGTTTTATCAACGTGTGCTAATATTTCTCCTCTACTGGGACTTTTTGGGACGGTATGGGGTCTTATTCAAGCTTTTATTGGTATTAGTCAACAGCAATCTGCTGATATTGCAAGTATCGCTCCCGGTATTGCAGAAGCATTAATAACAACGTTTTTTGGCCTTGTAGTTGCCATTCCAGCGCTTGTTATGTTTAGCTATTTAAGTGTTCAAATAAATCGGTTAGAGTCTCAGCTGCTTAATTTGAGTGATGCATATCGTTGTTTGGTAGAACGCTTTTTAACGTAATTAGGAGGTGCTATGCGTAAATTAAAGCGTCGTCGGCGTTCAGTTCCTAGTATGCCAGAAATATCATTAACGCCACTTATAGATACAGCATTAACATTGCTCATTATATTCATGATTACTGCGCCAATGATGCACAATGCTATTAAAGTTGATTTACCTTCTGGCAAGGCAAAAGAAGATGCTAATGTTCAACAAGACTTGATAGTATATGTTGATAGTAAAGGAACTCTATTTTTTAATGGGGTACCGTATAATGAAAATATATTAATAGCACAACTCAAACAAGCAGTAGGGAAAGCGGAGAGTAAAGTAGTATATGTAAAAGGTGATCGTGCAGTAAATTATGGAACGGTTCTTGAGCTTGTTGATAAAATTAAAGTGGTAGGGGGTATCAAGTATGTGGCCTTGGCAACTAAAAAGGTGGCCTAAGCGGTATTTTTTCTTACTACGATTATTTATTGCATGTACGATCTTACACCTGTTAGTTTTTTTAGGAATTTCATTTGTACAAATGTGCACGTTGTGTCCTTACCAATTAACGATTAATGCCAACGCATTGAATAATAACGTGCAAGTTGTTTTCTTACCTCTTTATAAAAAAATTAGTAAGGAAAAAGCGGTATTCATGAAAGTTGATACAAAAAAATTATCGCAGAAAAAAGAAGAAACAGGAAAGGTCCTTGCTAAAAAAAATCCTGAGATAATACAAGAAAAGGTAAAACCTAAAGCAATTGTTAAAAATAACAAGACCACAATTAACAAAGAAAACGTGATTAGGAAAAAACCAGTAAAAGAGATACTAATAAAAAAAGAAACGGTTGAAAGAAGTAAGGGGAAGACTGAAAATAAAAAGCAAAAAATTACTGATAAAAATAGTAGTGTAGCATATAATGGAGTAAAAACTACTAAGAAGAATGTCGGTATAATCTCTCAAAGAGTGTATGCTGGCAGGCAAGAGCTAGCGTTGTTACAAATGCAGGCTCGAATACAAAAAGAAGTGAGTATGATATGGAAACCGCCTGTTGGATTGCCAAAAAATTTGCTGTGTCAGGTGACATTAACAATTAATGATAAAGGTCATGTTACTGAAACGAAAGTGAGTAAATCATCCGGTGTGTTATTATATGATGTTTCAGCGCGGACAGCACTTACACAACTTACATTACCATTATGGGCGCATGGCAAAAAATTTTGTATCACATTTAAACAATAGAGAGATAAGCATGAAAAATGAAAAAAAATTGTCGTACGCGATCTATTTTTTGCTTATTTTGGCAATATACTTACTGAAAGCCGAAGTTTCTTGTACTAATGAAAAACATACTGATTCTATTACGGTAACTATTGCTGCCAAGCAACAGGAACAAAAAATAGGTATGATGATTATCGTGCTGGATGAAGGAGTAAAAACACAGGATCTACAAGCTGTTGCTCAAATTCTTGAAAAAGACCTGTCGTTTACTGGGCAAATTGAGGTTTCTACTGTACAAAAAAAGCTGACAACGTATAAACAATTTTTAACGCATTGTATGCAAAAGGATTGTTCCTTAGCTGTAGTGATTAAGTATGGCCATAAACAAGGTAGTATTGTTTGGTGGCTGTATGACACAAGTAGCAGCCAGCTAGTGGCGCACAATACATATGACATCTCAGGTAAGGTTGTGCGAAGGTGGGCGCATGCAATTGCAGATCAATTGTGGCCGAAAATTATTGGACAAGAAGGCTTTTTTTCTACAAAGATTTCTTATTGTAAAGAGGGAATTTTGAAGCGTAATAGACATAAAGCGCGGATTAAACATATTTGTGTTGCTGATTACGATGGATCTCATGAACGAGTTCTTATCAAAACGCCGACGGTAAATGTTGCACCTCGTTGGAATAATGATTTACGATATCCGCTTTTATTTTATTCTGAGTCAACAAATGAGAATATGCGGCTTATGGTTGCCAATATGAAAGGAAAGCGTAAGGTGGCCTCTAGCTTTGATGGTTTAAATATGTTGCCGGCTTTTTCTAGGGATGGAAAAAAAGTTGTGTATTGTGCGTCGCGTGGTACTGGAAACTGTCAAATTTATTATTATCAAAAAGGGCAGTTTAAACGAATTACGCATAATAGTGGTAATAATGTTTCACCAAGCTTTTCCGGTGATGGTAATAAACTTTATTTCTGTTCTGACTTTCAAACTGGTTATCCACAAATTTATACATATGATTTAATAACAAAAAAGCAGACGTGTATTACTAGTGGGGGGTACTGCGCAGCGCCTGCATATTGCCACAAAACAGATCAACTTATCTATAGCAAAATGGTAAACGGTGTGATGCAACTCATGCTATATGATAACAATACCAAACAGCACATACAGTTAACATTCGATCCTGGTAACAAGCAGGAGGCATCCTGGTCTCCGTGTGGCAATCATGTGATCTTTAATCTGAGTAAAGGTCACTCTAATAGGATTGCCTTCTTTAGCTTACACACAAAGAAATATCGTTTTATTACAAGCCAGAGAGCTGCATGTAGTTATCCACACTGGTCCCCAACATATATAAGTTTCCCCATAACAAGCTGATTTGGCTATCGACAGTTTGTATTGTTTTTATTATAATCGTAAACACAATACGCAAATCATATTTCATATCATATAGAGGTATAAAGAAATTTCATGAACAAAAAAATAAGAAGGCCGAATTATTTTAAGGGCGGGCCTAAAAATTTGATTATTGCGGCAATTATTTTTATTGGTTGTTTAATATTATTGGTAAAGTTGACTGAGTATACACGCACTGTGACTACTGTTCCGTATTCTACTTTCTTAAAGCAGGTTGAACAAGATAAAGTTAAAATGGTGCACGTTTCCGGTAATGACGTGTATGGTGTTTTGCGTGATGGTAGCAAGTTTGAGACAGTTATTGCCGATATTCCTCAAAACTGGGATTTATTTAAAGAACATAAGGTTGAGTTTTCTGTTGCAAGCACAGCTGGAAACATAAGTTTGTGGTATATTATACCGTTTGCACTCTTTGCAGCGCTTATATTGGTAGCACTATGGTTTTTCATGCGCCAAAGGGGTGGTTCTGGTGGCGGTGGAAGTAATATTTTCACTATGGGTAAAAGCCGTGCAAAGATGTTTATGCCTTCAACTATTAAAGAAAATTTTGGTTCAGTTGCTGGTGCTGCGGAAGCAAAAGAGGAGCTGCAAGACATTGTAGATTTTTTGAAAAATCCAGAGAAGTACAGACGGCTTGGGGCAAAAATAACACGTGGTATTTTGCTTGTAGGTGAGCCAGGAAATGGTAAAACATTGCTTGCAAAAGCGGTAGCAGGGGAAGCGAACTGTCCATTTTTTAGTATTAGTGGGTCAGATTTTATAGAAGTTTTTGTAGGTGTTGGTGCGGCGCGTGTGCGTGATTTGTTTGCGCAAGCGCGTAAAAATGCGCCATGTATTATTTTTATCGATGAAATTGACGCAGTTGGTAGACATCGTGGTAGCGGTCTTGGTGGTGGTCACGACGAACGGGAGCAAACGCTTAATCAGCTTTTGACAGAGATGGATGGCTTTCAGACAACTGGCGGATCTGTTATTATTTTAGCAGCAACCAATCGTCCAGATGTGTTAGATAAAGCTTTATTGCGTCCAGGTCGCTTTGACAGACGCGTTGAGGTGCCATATCCAGATTTAGTCAGTCGTGAGCAAATTCTAACTCTCCATGCAAAGAGTGTAAAGCTTTGCTCGGAAGTTGACTTGAAAAAAATTGCGCGTGGAACACCAGGATTTTCTGGTGCGGATTTGGCAAATATTATTAACGAGGCGGCAATTATTGCGTCAAAAAAAGGTCAAAATGAAATTGAAATTCAGGATTTTGAGGACGCACGAGATAAAATTTTGCTAGGTAAAGAAATAAAAACGATTGTGCTTTCTGACAAAGAAAAAGAAATGACGGCGTATCACGAGGCTGGCCATGCACTTATTGGTTTACTGTTGCCAGAACATACAGATCCGTTACATAAAGTTACTATTATTCCACGAGGCAGAGCGCTAGGAGTGACACATTCTTTGCCAGAGCGGGAAAAGTATACTAAAACGAAAAAAGAAATGATTGGTTCCATAATGGTTTCTCTTGGTGGAAGGGCGGCAGAAAAGCTGGTATTCAATGCTATGGCAACAGGTGCGTATAGTGATTTTAAAAATGCAACTGCTATTGCACGTAACATGGTTTGTAAGTACGGTATGTCAGATGAGCTTGGGCCAGTGGTCTATTCTCAAGGGCAACAGGACTTTCGTTATTCACAAAAAACAGCAGAAAAAATAGATGCTGAAGTGCAAAAAATTCTTGATACAAGTCAAGAACAGGTGATAAATTTGCTGCAGGATGCTCGTGATAAGTTAGATACCCTGGCACATGCATTACTTGAAAAAGAAACTTTGTATGCGAGTGAAATATATGAATTATTGGGTATTGAACCACGAGTAGAGCATAAGTTTTAGACAGAACGTACGGGTGTATAGTGTATTCAACTGATCCACATACCATTGTTTCTACTCTTGCACATACTGTGAAACCGGTCATGAATGAGGCCGGTTCTTTATTGTTATTTTATTTTAATACCACACTCAATGTTCGAGAAAAAAAGAAACATGGCTTGGTAACACAAGCAGACATTGAAGCCGAGCTGTTTCTTATCGAAGAGTTGGGCAAGATTATTCCACATGCTTCCTTTTTTGCCGAAGAGTCGGGAAGAAGTGGCTTAAGTACAAGTGAGTATTGTTGGGTGATAGATCCGCTTGATGGTACAACTAATTTTATTCACAGGTTGCCCTATTTTTGTATTTCTGTTGCTCTTACGCATAATGATGTACCAATATGGGGTGGTATTTATGTACCGATAACGCAAGAATTTTTTTATGCATACCAAGATGGGCCAGCTTATTGCAATGGTCGGCAGATTGTTATTTCTGATCAGCATGTGCTTGAAAAAAGTGTTATTGTTGTTGGGCTACCTTATGTAAAAGATGAATATTTTACCAACATGCTTGATAATATTCGTCGCATTGCACCAAAAACATATGCATTTCGCCATTTGGGTGCTGCAGCTTTGGATACTGCTTATGTGGCTTCTGGAAGACTAGACGGCATGTTTTTTACGAATTTGTCGTGGTGGGATATTGCTGCTGGTTTGCTTATTATCAAACAAGCGGGAGGTATAGTAACTGATTTTCAAGGTAATTTTATTGATAAAGATTATCAATCTTTTGTTGCTGCTGGTCCTGAAACGCATAAGCAGCTCTTGGTATTACTTCAGGGATAATTGCTTAAATTGATTTTTCGATGAAACCTGACAAATCTTTATGTGGGGTCAAAAGTTCAAAAAGAGGAGTGTAGTATAACAAAACGTAGCATTTAGTTGAAAAAATAAGCATTTCTGGTACCATGTAAGGGTAATTACGTAAAGTCCCGTTTTATGGAGATTATTGGTGTGTCAATCATGAAAAGGTTTTATAATGGCATATATATGTAAAGTTTGCGATAAAAGGCCACAAGTTGGCAATCACGTGAGTCACGCGAAAAATAAAACAAAGCGTTGGCTGTATCCAAATGTACACAAAATGCGCTTTAGTTTTGCCAATGACCCAAAAAATAAGGTACATCGTGCAGCGGTATGTACTCGATGTGTGAAAGCAGGAAAAGTTAAAAAAGTTGTTTAGGTTTTTTTACAAGGATTAGTCAATGGCAAATATTAAGTCAGCTAAAAAACGTGCGAAGCAAATGATTGTCAAAAGAGAGCGTAACAGGGCTCGCAAATCCTCTATTAAAAGCGCGGTAAAAAAAGTGTTAGACTCACTTGAGCGCGGTGATGATATTGCGAGTGTTAAAGTATTGCTTAGAGAAGCAGAAGCTAAATTAGCACGTGCACAAAATAAAGGTACGATGCATCGTAATACAGTATCGCGTAAGGTCAGTCGCTTGGCAAAAAAAGTTGCTGCAGAGGAAAAGAAGTAGTTACTAACTTTGTGTAACGATTTTTGCTCGTAAAAACTTTTTGTGTACGCTGATGCAGCGACGTTGCAAGGATTGTAAGTGAGATTGTACGTTCTATATACTCCGATAAGGCGGGTTACTTTTGCTTTTTATCTATTGTTTTTTCCTTTTTTTATTTCTTCTCCTATTTTTGGTAAAAACAAATCATGTGGATATTGTTATTCACAGTCGAATCCTTCTTATACCTACAACTCATATTATATAAAAAAGCAGAGCCTGTTCAAAAAGTATGCTACTTCTGTTATTCCTGCTACTATTATTGGTGGGGTAACCGGCGGTGTGTGTGCTTTAACTGACAAAGCAGGGCTTTGGCCATTTTCGTGGTTTATTTTTTCTGGTTTGCGTTGGCTGATTATAGATGCTCTTGCAAAGGATTTTGTCGATTCTGATGTATCGTATAACAAAAGCATATTATTATCAACGACTCGCATTGCTGACTGGGCGATGTGGCTATACGTTATGATGCATATATAAAATAGCCTTCGTGGTGTCATAGTTAGATAGTATCGCATTACTTAAACTTGTATTTTGTTAAAAAATTTAAGTTAAACAAGTATCAATCATTTTTTTGTATTCAATTAAAAAATTCTTTGCAACCAGAGTGGGAACGCGAGACGCGCCAGCATGTTCAATCAGAATAACAAGCGTAAAGGGGCGTGCATTTTTATACTTTACATATGCAACAAACCAACCATGTTCAAGATATTGATTACCAAGATGTCGCTTTTTCTTATCACTTGTTTGGGCCGTACTTGTTTTTGCAAAAATTTCGATGTCTTTAATTGTATTTACGCGTCGTCCGGTTCCCTTGGTTACCACTTTTTTCATAGAGTCTTTTAAGAATGATCGCGTTTCTGGTTCAATAGCCAGTGGTTGCATTTCAATTTCTTCATTGCTCAGTATGCGTGGTTTGACTAAATAACCAGTAAAAATACTGGCAATCATTCGTGCAATCTGTATGGGGCTTACAAGTAAAAAACTTTGGCCTATTGTTGCAGAAAGTGTTTCGCCAGTCCACCATCGTTCACCCTTCACTTGTTCTTTCCATTCGGTTGTTGGTACCAACCCGGTTTTTTCTGGAAAGAGAATGTCTGTTGGTTGGCCGAGTCCAAAGCGATGTGCGTAATTAGCAAGAAGGTTGATAGAAATTTTTTTGCCGATTTCGAAAAATAAAATATTGCATGATTGTGCTAACGCTTGGCGTGTTGTTAGATGTCCATGGCCATAATGTCGGTGGCACCAATATTTGCGATTACAAAACATAGTATAGCCATTGCATTCCCATAGTGATTCTACTGGAATAATATTATTTTCTATAGCAGCACTTACAGTAACCAATTTAAAAATTGATCCAGGTGGATAACATGCGTTAAATGCTCTGTTTAAAAACGGATTCTTTTTTTGTAGCGTGTTCCATCGTTCGGTTGAAATTGGTTGTAAAAAAAGTGTTGGATCGAAGTCAGGACGAGAAACTAGTGCCTTAAGCGAACCATCATGTGGATCCATGATGATACACGTTCCTGTTTGGTTTTGCGGAAAAATTCGTTCGACAATTGTTTGTAATTGTATATCAAGAGTGGTGGTTATGGTTTTTCCGCTCAAAGATTTATCGAGTTCAATTTGTGCTAGATTTCTTCCAAATGAATTTATTTTTTTTATACATGTTCCATTTTGCCCTTGCAGGCTACTTTCAAATAATTTTTCTAGTCCCATAGTGCCAACAGTACCAGCTTCTAATGTAGCTAGAGCACCTAGAATATGACTTGCATATGATTTGTATGGGTAAAAACGTGTAAAATGTGTATCAATGATAATATTGGGATCATTTGGGAATTGCTCAGCGATTTTGCTTAGTTGAGTAAACGTGATATCTTCGGCAAGTAGCGCTTTTTTATAATAACGTTGTGCGTGATAAATAGCATTCCTAGATGCATTATTATCCAATAACGATATACCGAGTAATTTTTCCAGTGTATTAAGATTTTTTTTATTGTTTTCATGTAATTGACAGGAGCCTGTTCCTTGCCAGTACACATTAATAACAGGGCGGTTTGTTGCAAGCAATGTACCATCATGTGCGATGATGTTGCCGCGTAGCGGTGGGACCGATTCAATTTTCAAAAAATTTTTCTGACTACGAGTAAAGAATATATCAGATTCTTGAATTTGTAGTTGTACGAGACGTGCAATAATAAGAAGCACTATTAAAAATCCAATAATAATAATGCGTAAAATATTATCAGAAAGTGAGTATGATGTTGTTATCATTTTTTACCACATTTTAAGCTCGTATTGATTGGATGTATATTGTCACACATGCGAGCGAGTTCTTCAAGTGATACATGGGTGTATTTTTCGGTACTACTGAGTGTTTTATGCCCTAGCAGTTCTTGTACTATACGTAAATCTGCTCCCTGATTTAATAAATGCGTTGCAAAAGAATGGCGAAGTTTGTGTGGTGTAATGTGTCTATCTAACTTTAAAAATGTTCTGAACATACTAACAATTCGTTGTATTGTACGGCTTGTCAACGGCGCACCAATACTGTTTACAAACAACGGTTCATTGTTGTTTATATTTTTACTTTTGGTTCGAGACATTATAGATTTCCGTTCCTTTGTTAGGTAATCTTGTAATTTTTTTTGAGCCTTTCTACCAAACAGAACAATTCTTTCTTTTCTGCCTTTACCCCAAATGCGGATAGTTTTATTTGTCAAATCTATGTCTTTAAGTTTGATTGCGGTTAACTCTGAGCAACGAATGCCGGTTGCATACAATAGCTCAAAAATAGCCGTATCGCGCAGTGGCTTTTTTGTGTGAAGGTCTTTGATGGGTATATTGTCTAGCAAATAATTAATTTCATCAATACTCAAATAAATAGGGAGTTTTTTATCAAGTCGGGGTCGCTGCAATTTTAAGTTAAGCACGATGCCTTGTGTGCGCAAAAAACGCTCAAAAGATTTGAAACACGAAAATTTACGTGCAATAGAACTTTTATCGATTTTCTTATAAAATAAACTAACTAGGTGTCGCTCAATGATTTGACGTAGTGCGAGAACTTTTTTATCTATATCACGCATGTCAGACCAGAAGCGAATAAACTGATTCAAATCACACGAATACGAGCGTATCGTATTGGGTGCTAGATTTTTTTCCACTTCTAAATGAACCAAAAACTCTTCAGTCTTTTCCTTAAACTTTTTTAAATTCATAGTGGATATGATAAAGTGTGAGCAATTTTTTATCAACAGTTAATACTATCGCGCTATGCAAGATAGTAAAAACGTGTGAAAGAAGTTAAACTAAGAAAGTTAGAATAAACGTATATATGTTGGCGGTCAAATGTAAGAAAAAAGATATAAACCATGATTATTGTAGATTATATTGTTTGCATCGGCGGTTAACAGATGATCGGTTAACACACAAAAAATCAGCAATTTTGTTTTGATTTTTTTCAAACTTTTGCCATAAAAGAGCCATTGTTTTAGAATCTCGTAATGCATGTTTGCCAAGGCGTGCTGCTTCAATAAGTTCAGGATCGCTTATAGTATAAGCAGGGTCAAATGCTACTTCTTCATACAGGTTGGCTGCTTGAGACTTTTTTTTAAGCAGTTGTTGTACCTTGCATTTAAAGTCAAATAAACTTATAGGACGATTATGCATTAATTTTGTTTTATCTTTGTTGCTCAGTTCTAGAAGCTCTTTAACATGTTTGTTTTGTATTGCTTGTTGAGTAAAGCCTTCAGCCAACTCGCTAACTTCTTGCTCGGGTAGTGTGAGTAGCGAAGGCATCGCAATAGTTGCCTTTCTTAATTCATTAAATAATGTAGGAGAGAATGTTCCTTCTTGTACCAATGGCTGTAGATCTTGATTGGTAGAACAAATAATACGTACATCACATGAAATCTTTTTATCACTTTTAAAGATACGGTAAAAACCATATTTGATTAGTTCTGCGAGGTATTCTTGCGCTTCTATGGATAAAAAGTGAATATTTTCAATAAATATAGTATCAGCGTTGCCAACTTTTTCGAGTAATGGCTTGTTATGTGTTATGCCGAAAATTGGGTTAATACCAAATAATTTAATCGCAACTTCATAATTTTTTGATGGGTGTGTTAGCTTAAGTACATGTAGCGATTGTCGTAAACTTACGTGATGTAATAGTTCAACAGTTGGCAACAAGTCCTTTTCGGACATCTCTAATAATGTTGCTTTGGTACCCAATGCAGCACGCATGATATCAATCTTAAAGTTGAGTAGTGTTTCGCCAGATCCAGGAATAAGTTGGTTAATGAGATGGCCAGACTTAGTGGTTTCAAGATAAAGCAAATAGTCCCATTTTGTTGGATCTTTGAGTAAATCAATTTGTTTCTTAATGATATCAGAAACTTCTGGATAGTGTATCATTAAAATGACGCTTTGTTGCTCTAGGTGTGAAACGGCACTAACAATTAACTTGTTACCAGCGGTATCAGAAATGAAGCCTGTTTGTGGTGTATTGTATTGCCTTACCAAATCACCAATATTTTTTAGTTTTTTGGTGGTTGGATGCCCAGCTTGTTTATTA
The DNA here is from genome assembly GCA_020431705.1 of Candidatus Dependentiae bacterium. Taxonomy (NCBI): domain Bacteria; species Candidatus Babelota bacterium. The sequence continues at coordinate 69,578 of JAGQHQ010000001.1, read as the reverse complement.
AGATCTATATTAATCAGTTTTTTTGCCGTTTGATTGCCAAATGTGAAACGGCGTGATTTATAGAAAATGATACCTATATCTTTTTGTTTTGTGTTTTTTAGGAATGATTTAATACTTTCTTTGTACTGATTAATTTCTTGGTGCTTATTATAGACCTCTTCTTTAAGTTCTTTTTCATGTTGGATCATTTGCTCTAAATTGCGCTGTTGAAGCAAGTTGATAATGTTACCAACATATTGTGCAAATACAAGCATTTCATCTCGCTCCACGTTGCTATAAAATTTGTAATTTTCACGTGCATAGCGATCTATAATAATGTATGCAATAATATTGTTTTGTTTGTAAATAGGAATAAAAACATCTACTTCAACGCCTTCTAAAAACGTAATGATTGTCTGACGATCTTCATGCTCATCATAAAAGTTACTAAAAGCGATTTCATCATGTATCAAAATGGTTGTTTTTTTGATGTATTGTTTGACGTTTTCGCTTGCTGTTTCTAAAAAGTTTTCTGTGGTTAGCTCTGTTTTGCCAAAATTATCTGATGATGTTTCATAACTAATATCTTTTGGCATACGGATGTAGAGCTTTACTTTGTTTGTAGAAAGATGAAACGCTTCTTTAAAAAAGTTTTTAGTTATATGTTCTAGTTCTTTAATACCTGTTGTTTTGCTGAGCTGTTGCAATACAATTTTAAAGCCATCAACAAAATTGTAGTGGGGAACTGACTGTACGTGTGAGCTAAAGTTTAAAAATCGTAATCCCATAACTTTTTTCATGCTGTAGTAAATTGCAACAGTTAAAAGCATTGTAGATATTCCTACAAAAGCAAAGCTACTGGCTACGAACCCTGTTGAAAAGTTAAAAGGATACATTTGGAGGCAATCACACAAAAGGTGTGGGACAATTAGGGCTAGAATGAAAACTTTGATTTGTTGTCTTAGAATGCGAGGAAGAGGCACTTTTTTGAGGTATACTATTGTTGTAACTAAACTCATGGGCATTAAAATAAAAAGAGAATAGACAGAGAATGCTTGTTGTGATTTATATACAGTAAAAAGTTCCCACTGATTAAAGTCAAAAAATGCGACACTAATAAAAAAAATAGAAAAAAATCCACTAATTAAAAGAAAAATTGAGTGACGAAATTTTATGGGGTTTTTTCTTGTGATAAGGCTTTCAACAAATAAGGCTAACGCTTGATATTGAATTGATGTGAATGCCCATGCAATTCTTGACCAACAAATTACTATGCGACTATCCAATATATTCGAGATAAAAGGATGAACAAGGTGAAGTATCCAAGCTGAGTCAGAAACTATTGATCCAATTAGAACAATGAGTAGTAAGAGGCGGGGTTTCTTTGCTGATGTGTTACCCAGGCCTTGCTTACCGAGTGTAGCAATAATAAATAATTTTAGTACAAGTGATACTGTTGTGATTGCTATTAAAAAATAACAATTACCAAGTATTCCTTCTAAAAAAGTTAATAACGTATTAAAAAAATGTACTAAATAAGCCATAATTTATTGCTATTCTATTTTATACCCCTTATAATAGGTTCTATTCTTACGTAAGTCATTTATTATATATTATTAATACATAAATCATTGGAGGCTCGTTATGTTGAAGCTGCGTAAGTTGGTGAAGCGATTTGTAAAAGCAACTATTTTTGTTTTACCTACCTTAGTTTTGGTAGTACAGATTATTTCTGATAATTTTCCTCCAGTAACTGGTTAATATTATTCAAAGTTACCACAGATAGTACTTGAGGACAAATGCAAAAAAGGTGGGTGAAAGCGAGGGGACTGTCGGATACCGATCGTAAAACCCGCGTTCCTGGGATTATTGAAAAATTGCGGATTGCGACACAAGGCATGACTGAGCCGGCAGTCACCACTATTATAAAAACGTATGGCAGAGACCCATTTTTGGTACTCATTAGCTGTTTATTGAGCTTACGTACTAGGGATACCGTTTCTCTCCCTGCCTCGTTAAAGTTGTTTGATCGTGCAAAAACACCATTGGAGTTACTCGATCTTTCTATTTTAAATATTGAACATCTTATTTATCCTGTTGGTTTTTATCGACAAAAAGCTAAGCAAATACATCACATTTGCAACCAACTTGTGCAACATTTTAATGGCAATGTACCTGACACTGAATATGATTTGCTTACTCTAAAAGGAGTGGGGCGAAAGACGGCAAATTTAGTACTTGGTGAAGGATTTGGCATTCCATCAATTTGCGTTGATACGCATGTCCATCGCATTTCTAATCGGCTTAATTTAGTACGTACCAAAACGCCTGCAGAAACAGAACATGCATTGAAAAAGCTGCTGCCAAAAGAATACTGGATTGAATATAACCGTCTGCTTGTTATGTGGGGGCAAAATATCTGTGTTCCCATTACACCGTTTTGTTCTATCTGCCCGATAGCAGATTTGTGTGCTAAGCGAGGTGTAAAAAAAAATAGATAATAAGTATATATATGTTCTGTAAGTACATAAAAAAGCAGCGGCAAGAATTGCCACTGCTTGAGTTGGTTGATGGAGTTATATATGCCTTTGTTAAGGTAATATGCCAGTTTTTATATAGTTAACTGCTTGTACTAAATTATTGATATATACTGCGTATTCCATAGGATTGTTAATTTTATATTCAATCATGTCTGCTTTTAAAAATGTTATACCACACGGAAGTTGTTTCAGTGAGCTATATACATGATCGTACTGACCTTCAGCATAACGTCTACGTCCACCACATTTTTGCATAGCATAGAATTCTTTATCCGGATTATAGAAGAACTTTACATAACATGCATATTGGCCATTTTCTTTTGTTACTTCAATTTTTTTATCTACGCCAGCATCACGCATAGTAGAGTCAGCACCAGTTAATACCCGGCCTGTTGGTGATGTTTTTTTGATGCACACGACGCGTACTTCGTTAAAATAACCGTCCTGAGGTTCATTCCATGTATCTTCGGCCATTGTACGTGTACCAGAAATGTAGGCCAAACCGATGCTTCCTGCGGCAAGTAGCAGGATACCAAATGTTTGTTTTTTCATATACTCCCCCCTAGCAATAATTACTATGATTTATATTCTAATTTTATTATGATGCATTTATTTTGTAATTGTCAATAAAAATAAGATTAAAAAATAAGATCTGGAGTAAAAAAATCCAGATCTTATAAAATATCATTGCGATTCAGAGGATATTTTCAGAAGTTTATCGATAGTAAGCCCAAATTGCTGTTTTCCATCACGGGTGCGTAATGCTATAGTATCATTCTCTACTTCCTTATTACCAATAATAAGCATCCACGGTATTTTCGCAATTTGCGCTGCCTTGATTTGTCCGGAGATAGGGTCTGATGATTTATCCATTATTACGCGAAGGCCATGCTGGGATAACTGATTGGCTATATTTTGTGCATATGGCTTATGTTCATCAGTGATGGTAAGCATTTTCACCTGAATAGGACACAGCCAAAACGGTAGATTACCTTTGTAATGTTCGAGTAGAATACCGAAGAAACGTTCAAAAGAACCGTAAATGGCACGATGTATTATTACCGGACACTCTTTATTACCGCTTGAAGAAATATAACTCAAATCAAAACGTTCTGGTTGAAAAAAATCTACTTGTGTAGTACTGCATTGCCATGAGCGACCCATAGAGTCTTGAATATGGTATTCGAGTTTTGGTCCATAAAAAGCACCATCACCCTCAGCAATAGTATAATTACACCCAACGGTTTCAAGTGCATTTTTGAGTGCATTGGTTGCTTTATCCCATAACTGGTCAGTTCCCATTGCTTCTTTTGGCTTTGTTGCGAGTTTAATGTCTACATTCTCAAAGCCAAATGTTTTTAATACCATTAAAATTGTTTTTACATCGGTTAAAATTTCTTGATCGAGCTGTTCTGGTGTGCAAAAAATATGTCCATCATCAACGGTAAATGCACGTACGCGGAAAAGACCATGTAATACACCGGATAATTCATAACGATGTACCATGCCAAATTCTGAAAGCCGTAACGGCAATTCTCGATATGAGCGAGGGCGTTCTTTATAAAGTAAAATCGCTCCAGGACAGTTCATTGGCTTAACGGCATAGCTTTCTTTTTCGATTTCGCAAAAATACATATTTTTTTTGTAATGATCATAATGACCGGATTGTTTCCAAAGATCATCATTGAGCATAGTTGGAGTGCAGATTTCTTGATATCCTATCTTTTTAAGTACCTTACGTAAATGTGAACGCATGATATTTAGAATAAGCGTTCCTTTGGCATGGAAAAATGGAAAGCCGACACCTTCACTATGGAAAGAAAATAGATCTAATTCTTTACCCAAACGGCGGTGATCATATTTTTGTGCCTCTTCTTGGCGTTCTTGCCATAGACGCATGTCTTTTGCTGTCAAAAATGCTGTACCAGTAATACGCTGTAATGCTTGTCCGTCTCTATCTGCACGCCAATAAGAGCCAGAAAGGTGTAAAAGTTTAAAATGTTTTATTTGACTAGTATTTTCTACATGGCCACCTTTACACAAATCGTAAAAGTCTCCTTGACGTGCAATACCAACAGTATCGCCAGGGATACTATCGATAAGTTCTAGCTTGAATGGATTATTTTTGTACAATTCACGTGCTTGCATTTTTGGCACTTGCTCGTGCGTGAGGGTTAAATTGCGCGCAGCAATTTCGTGCATTTTTTTTTCAATGATACTTATATCAGCTTCTTTAAGATTCTTTTCAGGTAAAATGTCATAAAAAAAGCCATGCTCTGTTGGTGGGCCCAGGGTAAGTATGGTTTTAGGAAACAGTTCTTTTACTGCATGCGCAACCAGGTGGGCCGCAGAATGTCGCATTTTCTCTAATGCATTATCTTTTTTTTGCATAGTAAGCCTTAGTTATTTTTATAAAAAACTATGTGGTCATCGCATTGTAGCATAGATATTATTCTTTATAAAAATATTACGCACGCAATATACGGAAAAAAATGACTAAACGAGTATCAGTATCATACTGCTATGACGTGTAATTAACGTATTTCTTGATTAATGTGTAACAACGTGCCGTCTTGATCTTTAAAAATTGCCTCGATACCCCATGGCCGTTGTGTGGGTTCTTGTATAAACTCAACACCATGCGCTTTGAATTCTTCGTATGTTTTTTTGCAATTACTTGTACTCATAGAGCAGAGTGGCATACCAGGTGTTTGCTTGCCAACAAGTGCTTGTTGTTCTGGTGTCATTGCTGGCATAAGTGCAATTTCAAAATCTTTTTTGTCTGGCAAACTTATAGTAAGCCAACGAAAATTATTTTCTATAGTCACATCGGTATGAACAATAAAACCAAGCTTTTCAGTATAAAATTTTAATGCGGCATCTTGATCTTTAACTAGAATAGTCAAATGAGTTACGTTATTAATCATGATATCAGGTTCTTAAAGGGTGTGAATTATTTTTATTAATATTCTACTTTTTTAAAATAGCAAAGAAAAATTTTATTGCAAGAGAGAAAAATATATCAATTTATTTTTTTGTAAACTTTTACGTTTGCGTCTTATTTTCTGATATGCTACTATAGCTGTATATGTCCAATTAATGGTGTTTTTCAAGGATTTTAATCAATGACTAGTCAAGCAACAGGGCAGGGGAGAACGTTTAATATTTTGGATACCAATGTGCTCATGTATGATCCAGAAGCGCTCTTTAAATTCGAAAAAGCACATATAGGAATTTCTATTGTGGTGCTAGAAGAGCTGGACAAATTTAAGCAGGAAGCTACAGACAAAGGGCGCAATACACGTGCGGCAATTCGCTATCTTGATAGTATTCGCACAAAAGGATGCTTGGGTGAGGGTATTGAACTGCCAAATGGTAGCTTACTTAAAGTGCTATTTACGCCGATGCATACCCAAAAGAAGACATTTCCTTTTGAAACGAACATAGGTGATCACCGTATCTTGCTCACGGCATTGGAGCTTAAGCAGAAAGGTCATGATGTACGGTTTATATCAAAGGATATTAATGCGCGCTTAAAAGCAGATGCATTAGGTATACAGGCACAAGACTACCTCAAGCAAGCTCTAACCACGCATGATACCTTTTATAAAGGGTGGATATCAATTGCGGTTCCAGCAGTAGAATTAAAGAAAGAAATGCCAGCAGTTTTGTTGCAATTACTTGAAGAACAAGAGATAACGGTCAATCAGTTTATTTTACTAAAAAGTCAGAATAATCCCTATAATTACGTAATATTCCGGTATTGTGGTGGGGAGATTTTCAAACGAGTTACCCAGCCACAGTTTAAATGGCCAATACATGCGCGTAATCCACAGCAACTTATGGCACTTGATTTGTTACTCGATGATAATATTAAGTTAGTGAGTTTATGTGGCCCAGCAGGAACAGGAAAAACATTCTTAGCGCTTCTTGCAGGTTTACATAAGCTGTTGGTAAAAGATGCGTATGAAAAAATGCTTATTTCTCGTCCAGTTGTTCCTTTGGGCAGAGATATTGGCTACTTGCCAGGCACATTAGAAGAAAAACTACACAGCTGGATGTTGCCTATTTACGATAACATAGAATGTATTTTCCATTCAGTCAGAGTATCGCAGCACTTAGAAGAAGTAAAACAAGAGAATGATCATAAAGGTAATGGTCGCCGCAAAAGTAGAAAAAAACAAAATGGTGGTATCAATGGTTTGCGCTCGCTTAATGATTTGGTGTATCAAGGTAAATTAAGTCTTGAGGCAATTACGTATATGCGCGGCCGTTCAATTCCGTATCAATATATCTTGATAGATGAAGTGCAAAACCTTTCGCTACATGAAGTTAAGACATTGGTTAGTCGTGTCGGTGATGGAGGTAAGATTATTTTGTCTGGAGACCCTTATCAAATTGATTCTCAATATCTCGATTTTAGCAGTAACGGTTTAGTGGTTACGAGTGAGCGATTCAAAGGACAAGAAATCTTTGGTACGGTATATCTAGAAACAAGTGAGAGAAGTGAACTAAGTAAGCTTGCCAGTGAGCTACTGTAGTTGTTCTTTTGGTGTGTAAAACGGGTTACACAATAGTACTCGTTTGAAAATGCACCAAATAGCTACAAATATTTTTTTTTCTTGTAGTTGTTGTACAGCATAATCAGTGCAGCCTACTTTGTATTTACAACGTGCTTGTGGGCCAAGTAATGGGCGCGCACCTCGGAGTATAAAAATTAATATTTTATGTAACATGATGTACCAATATTTCTTTAAGCTGCTTAAATAAAAGTTCCTGTGCTTTTTTGCGCAATAACACAGCGCAGTCAAGATTTCCCTGGAAGAGTTTTTCCTCATAAAAGATGGCGCGCAGTTGGCGTTTTAATTTATTGCGTTGTGGAGCGTTACCAACTTTACGAGAAGCAACAATTAAAATACGGGCATGAGAATCTGTTTTTTGTCTAACTAAAATCGTCAGCTCGGGCGATTTATATGTTGCTCGAGCTGACGAAAAAAATTGTTTAATCTCTTTTTTAGTAAAACGAGATAAGTTTTTCACAGTTTTAAGAGGCGTGTTTTGCTCTTACTGACAAACGTTTTCTACCCTTTGCACGACGGCGGTTTATAATCTTACGTCCCTCACGAGTAGACATACGTTTTCTAAAACCATGCTTTCTGTTGCGTTTTTTACGACTTTTTCTGAAAAATGTTACTGACATGACAATTTCCTACTATCTGGTACCAAATTTGTTAACATGTTATTTATAATAAGCCAAAAATTAAAATTTTTCAAATCAATTTTTGCATTTGGATTATTTTCAATTAGAAATTTTGCATCTATTTAAATATCGTTCAACATCAAGTGCGGCCATACAGCCAGCGCCGGCAGAGGTGATAGCTTGGCGGTAGCGGTCGTCATGTACGTCACCTGCTGCAAAAACACCTTCTATAGATGTATGTGTATGGTTTTTGACGAGCAAGTAACCATAATCATTAAGTTGTATTTGTCCTTTAAATACTTGAGTATTTGGGCGTAATCCAATGGCGATAAATACTGCATCAACAATTTTTTCAGTTTTTTCACCAGTGTTTTGGTTGGTTATAATAATTTTATTTGCTTTGCTACCATTGCCGTGAATTTCACTTACGATGCTATTATAAATGATTTTGATGTTCGGATTGTTTATAACACGTTCTTGCATTGCGTGTGAAGCGGTGAGTTTATCAAGAATATGGATGATCGTTATTTTATTAGTGAATTTAGTCATAAATGAGGCATCTTCCATAGCTGTATCACCACCACCAACAATGACTACTTCTTTATCTGGATAAAATGCCCCATCGCATACAGCACAAGTAGTTACTCCTTTGCCCCAATATTCATTTTCACCTAGGCAGCCAAGACGTTTTGGTTCAGCACCCGTTGCAATAATAACTGATTCTGCTTTTAATTCTTTATCTTTGCTTGTCCAAAGAGTAAATGGCTTTTGAGTAAAATCAACTTTAGTAATATTGCCAGCAACAAATCGGGTGCCAAAATGTTGCGCATGTTCGCGCATTTGCATCATTAATTTCGGGCCCATTATGCTTTTTTCTCCAGGCCAGTTTTCTACTGCTGTAGTGCCCATAAGTTGGCCGCCGGGCGCTGTGCCTTCTATAACAACAGGATTTAAATTTGCACGTGCTGCATACACGGATGCCGTTAATCCTGCAGGGCCAGAACCTATAATAACAAGTTTTTCTACCGTATTTTGTTTCACTAATTATACCCTTTTGCTGATATACGCAAAGTATAAGTGAATTATACATTGAGTGCGCATTACTTTTTAGTTAAATGATAAATAATATGATTTAATGTTTTTTCGCGCAAGCAAATTCGTTTTAATTCCTCTTCTGATATCGGAACTTCTTGTCCGTTGTGTTTAGTGCTTGGTGGGTCAAAATAAATAAACTCTTTGGTTCGAGGCCGATTAAGAAGATTTAAATAACATTTAATATCTTGATCTGAAACAGAGACATTTTCATTGTACGCAACGTGATCTAAAATGACTTTTTCTTTTGTTTGTTTTTCTGCAAGTTGCCTCACACGTTCTTTAAAATCTTTTTGTACCCTATACACATGATAATCAGGATTTGCTTTAACTGCGTTAAGTACTCGTTTTTGTTGTCGGATTACTAGATATACAGGGACATTAAATCGATGTTTATTTAATAATAATTTGAGTGATTCTTCTGCCATAGCGCGACGCTGGGAAATATTGTTACGGTACGAAAAAACTTCAATTAATTTTTGATGCATTTCTTTGTTTGTTTTTAATTTGAACTGTTTTTTAAATTGATCGAGACAGAAATATGAGTGATGAAGTACATCTAAAATTTCTATGTAAAATGTGTAGTGTGCGTCAAGACGGTGGCTAAAAAATTGTTGTAAATCCTGACTTATGGAACAAAAGACATCGCCGGTTTTTTTATCTAAAAAGATACTGCGCAATGCATTATCAACCTCTTCATCTCCCATTCTAAACCACAAAATTTCTTTATGTTCTAACAAGGGCATTTGATGTTCATCAACCAAAGAAAGAGAGAATCTAATCCAATCGCCAATATGAACTATATTATCTTGATGTGTTTTGAGATAATCTCGCTCTTCCTGAACAAATGATTCAACTTGTCTATCAAGATCTTTATAATTTTTTCGTTTTGGTGCATTAAAAGGGAAATACTTCCATTCGCGTAGCTGAATTTCTGGAAACAAGCTGAGTTCAAAAGAAAAATGCGCATCTTTGCCTGGGGTAACATTCATTGTAAGTACACGTGGACTGCCAGCAACAAGAAGTTTACGATTACGTATTTCTTCAAATAAAAAACTAATAACAAAATAGTTGAACAGAAATTCTTTTAAGTGTTCTATGAGCGGCTCATGAAAATTTTGTTTGATATAATCAACCGGAACATTTCCTTGTCCAAACCCTTGTGTTTCAATATTCATTTTTTGCTCATGCGTGACATGATTATAAATTGTATCTACGAAACATGCCGGCACTATAACTGTGGCATGGCAAAATGTCGGCTCGCATTGTATTTCTAGACGTAAAGAAGGGCAATCTTGCTTTTTTACTAGTGCCACACAACTCCTTTTTTAATTATTAGTTGGGTTTTGACGATTTTAAACCGAGTCTAGCATAGTAGAAAAAAATAAAAAACAAATGGTGCAAGAGAAGGGACTCGAACCCCCACTCCCTTTCGGGAACTGGATCCTAAATCCAGCGCGTCTACCAATTCCGCCACTCTTGCACTCGTATTTACTGAATAACCATGATACCACTAATAAAAAACAAAATCTAGACAGTATGTACCTCTTTTTCCTTTTTTTCTGCCATTTGATTTGCTTGAGCGATAAATGTATCGGTTACTTTTTGTAGGCAGTCACCCAAACGATTAAAGAAATTTTCAGAAATACTTTTATCTTTTTTGGCATCTCTAATTTGGTTATTAAATTCTTTACGAACATTTCTAATTGCTACACGGCATTCTTCGAGTTTTTTATGTAAAACTTTAATGAGTTGATCTCTTCTTTCGGTACTCATTTCTGGTAATACAAGCTTGATAATTTTACCATCGTTAATCGGTTTAATGCCAATATCAGAAGCCTTAAGTGCTCGCTCTATATCATCGATGATAGAAGCGTCCCATGGTTGAATGGTTAATAGACGCACATCAGCGGCTGTCAAAGCAGCAATTTGTTTAAGTGGCATTGTACTTCCACCATAAGCAACAACTTGAATGTCTTCGATTAACGAAGTGTGTGCTCTACCAGTTCTTATTTTTATAAGCTCACCCTCAAAGTGCTTTATAGCGCTTTGCATGTGTGCTTTCATTGCTTGTTCAAAACTTTTGGTGTCATTTTCAATAAATGTCATTTTATCCATGATGATATCCTTACGATTATGAAATAGTGCTTGCAAACTGCTTATCTTGTGCAATATTAAGTAAGGCATTGCTCGCAAAAATATTAAATATTCGTATACATATACGATGTTTGCTTGCCAAAGCGTATGCGGTACGATCCATTATAGCAAGTGATTCATCATACGCTTGCTCATACGAAATATTTTTTACCATTTGCGCATTTCTATCGCGTGCAGGGTCTGCTGTATATATGCCATCAACGTTTGTTGCTTTCCATACTTCTTGGGCATCTACCTGTGCTGCACGAATAACAGCATTTGTATCTGTTGTAAAAAATGGGGTACCAGTACCACCACTAAAAATTACGACGTGATCTTGCTCAAACGCATTATTAATTGCTTGTTGGCATAGGGGTGCTGCAACTTGAGGGCAAACGAGTGCAGAAAAAAGTGTCGATGGTACGTTGGCCCGAGTAAACGAATCTTTAAGTATGAGTCCGTTCATGATAGTTGCAAGCATGCCGATATGATGTCCAGTCGATGGGTACAGATTAAGAGCGACACCATGTTGATCTCCACGAAAAAAATTTCCACCGCCTACAACAACGCCAAATTGGTGTGTTGCTTTCAAATGTTTAATCTGAGCAGTTACATGCTGTAATGTATTAGAACTAAGAAGTTCACCGGTAAGTTTAAGAATAATTCGCTTTTTTACTGACTTATTCACTATGCACCAATTTCGAAGCGAGAAAAACGGCGGATCTTGATGTTTTCCCCTGTTTTTGCAATCAACTCTTTAAGAACTTGGTCTACAGTAAACTGATCGTTTTTTACAAACGTTTGGTTGAGTAAACAGATTTCTGAGTAAAACTTACTTACTTTTCCTTCAATAATCTGATTAATTATTTTTTCTGGTTTTCCGGAATCGGCTAGTTGATCTTTCAATATACTTTTTTCGTGCTCTAAAAATTTTGGATCAACATCTTCTGGTTGCAAATAAAGTGGTTTGAGTGCGGTAATATGCAAACAAAGGTCGTGCGCAAATGCTTTTACATCATCAGTATTTGCAACAAAATCCGTTTCGCAATTAATTTCAACCATAACGCCAATTTGACTACCAGGATGAATATATGCGTGTATAATACCTTGTGTTGTTTCTTTACCAGAACGTTTTGCTGCAACAAGAGCACCTTTTTTGCGAAGCAAATCGATTGCCTTTTCAATATCGCCACCAGTTTCTTCAAGTGCTTTTTTACAGTCCATCATACCAAGGCCGGTAATTTCGCGTAATTTCTGCAACGCGGTCATATCGATCTTTGCCATAGCTTTCCTATACTAGATTATTATAATGATTGTTTCCTACTGTCTAGTCTGCCATAATGAACGTTTTTATCAATAAAAATCCCCGGCAGGCTAACAACCTTGCTGGGGATTTTTATAAGATTATTACGGTGGAATATTATTTCATGTTGAGTGGTGCAAATGTTCCGCCAGGACCAGCCGGACCAATAACACATGGTCTATTATGTTTTATACGATCAATGGTAACTACAGTGTTACAGTCAATAGGCTGTATCACTTCTTCTCCACCACGAGCAATATTTACTTTTTCACAAAAAATTCGATAGTGTGATTGTGGCCTGAAGGCCATACCCCATCGGTAGGTAGTTCGTATACCTTCTGGGCCTAAAATCATTCTACCTACCTCTTTTTTTGGAGAATATTCTGAGCTATAAATTACGGCGCGTAATTGTAATCTTGCGTTGTCAAAACCCTCATCAGCTTCAATATTGGCTGCAATGGGTCTGATAAGTAGTCCGCCACAAAGGCCCCAAGTACTTGCCATTTTTATGTAGCCTTCAGTTGGATCAATGAAAGGCTCTATGTTTTTTGCAGCTGTAGAACCAACTACTGCTAAAGCGATAAGTGCAATAAGAGTAAAAGGTTTTTGTTTCATAATTTATTCCTTTTTTACTATTTCATGTTAAGTGGTTTCCATTCGCCACCAGCTGCGCCGGGGAGAAAATTCAACCCACAGTGGCCATGCATTTTAATTCGCTCGAGTGTTACTACATCTTGACATTTAACAGGGGTGACTACTTTTTTGTTACCACGTGCGATATTTACTTTTTCGCAATATACACGATAATGAGAGAATTTTTTGAATGGTGTCCCCCATCCAAAGCGAGCATGAATACCTTCTGCCATAAGAGGTGCAGAACCAAGTGTTTCATGCGGTGTATATTTAGTGCTAAATGGTACCGAGCGTACCTGTAGGTACGCATCGGTATATCCTTCGTCAACACCAATATTTGCCACAATAGGTTTTATCAAAACACTACCACAACTAAATGCGCGAGCAGATATTTTGATATACTGACCATCTTCACTAAATTGTGGAGAAAACCACTTAGTATGACCAGTACTTACCCATAAAAGCGTAGAAATAAATATGGTAAATATTTTATTGTGTTGTTTCATTATTTTCCTTGCTTGTTATATTTATTTCATTTTTTCAAGCAATGTCTCATGCTTTTCAATTGTTTTTTCTAGATGATCTTTAATTGTTGCATATTTTTTCTGTATTTCTTGCAATTTATTTGTTTGTGCCTGATTTAATTGTTCATCATTTCGTTCAATAAAATTGCTGTACGACTCATGTTGATTTTCAATTTGCTTGAGCTTTCTTTTTAGGAAGCTGACAATTTTTTTATTAACCGCTTTTTGATCTTTGAGCATTACATCATTTTCTTTTGTTGTAGACATTTTTTCTTTTGCTTTTGATTCCATTCTTTTTATGGTGCTTTTTCCTTTAGCTGCCATTGATGTTTCTTTTGTTTTTATTCTTTCTCCATAGTCATTAAATGCTGCATTAGTTCCAAATATTGAACATAAACTAACCAAAATACCTACTGTTACTTGTGATAACTGTTTCTTCATAATAGTTCTCCCTTCTTCTTTAAATAGGGTTATTGATTGTGAACTTTGCCTTGAATTACAATTATAATTGTAATAAATGTGACCTAAAAAAATCAATATTTTTCTATAAATTTTTTTTTTGAATAAGCTGATTTAGAGGAAGTATTGATATTTTTTGGCATTTGGTGGGGAAAAATTATGCAGTTTAAACTAAAAAAACTTACATTTTTTCAGGTTTACTGATGCCCAATAGATCAAAAATAGTAGAAAAGGTATTTTTTAATATATATAAAAGAAGCAATCGAGCGCGGCTTTGATCGATATTATCTGCGTTAATAATGCGGTGATGTGCGTAATAATAATGAAAGATATCTGCAAGCTCTACAACATAATAGGTGAGCAAGTGTGTCTGATAATTATTGCTTATATTTTCTAAAAGTTCTTTGAGTGAAGTAATTTTTTTAATGAGAAGAGCTTCATCTGTACCAAGACGTGCACTGTCGGCGGCTGTAATGTTTTCTAGATCCTTAATTTTTTTAGCATTTGAAAGAACACTGTTAATACGGACATATGCATATTGTACGTAATATACAGGATTTTCATCTGTTTTTTTAAGCGCTAAATCAAGGTCAAATTCAAGCTGTGCATCAGCTTTGCGATGTAGGTAGAAAAATCGGGCAACATCAGTGCCAACAGCTTCAATAACTTCTGAAAGTGTGACCATTGTACCCGTACGTTTTGACATCTGTACTAATTGTCCTTGAGATTTCATTTTAACTAGCTGATATAAAATGACGTTAAGTGGCACATGCTCAAACCCAAGTGCTGTGCGAACGCATTCTAGGCGCATCATATAGCTATGGTGATCGTGCCCCAAAATCATAATCAAATGGTTCGCACCGCGTTTAATTTTATTACGCATATACGCAATATCGGCAGCAACATAGGTCAATTGGCCATCAGCCTTTCTAATTACACGGTCTTTGTCATCGCCAAAATCAGTTGCGCGGAACCATTGAGCACCATCTTGCTCAAACACATAGCCTTTTTTATCTAAAAAGGTAATAGCTTTATCTATAGCATGGGATGTATGTAACGTTTTTTCAGAAAACCATGTATCAAATTCGATACCATATTGTTCAAGAGTTCCTTTGATTGTTGCGAGTAAATGTTCCTTTGCAAAGTTTTCGAAAAAGTGTTCTGATTGTTTCCATAATTGTGTTAGATTATCCTCGTATTCTTTAATGCATTCTTGTGCTAAATCTGCTAGATATTGGCCATGATACGCATCTGCAGGCAATACAGCATCAATGCCAGCGGCTTGTTGACAGCGAATTTTGAATGATATACCTAGTTTTTTTATCTGTTCTCCAGCATCATTGATATAAAACTCTTTATTTACTTGATATCCTAAAAAACGTAAAATGTTACCAAGTACATCACCAATGATACCACCTCTTCCATGCCCTAGATGAAGGGGGCCCGTTGGATTTGCACTTACAAACTCAATTGAGTAATTTTTTTCTTTATATTCATGATCGTTGGCAAAGAATTTTTGTTTGTGCTGAAAAATATCGGCTATAAGCTTATGAAATGCTAATGGAGTAAGCGTTGCATTTAAAAAACATGGGCTAGCAATTTTTAATTTTTCCACGTATTCGTGATAAAATGTGTCAATAATCTCCTGAGCAAGTTCTTGTGGATTGCGTTTTAATACTTTAGCCAAAACCATTGGAGCATTACTGTTTAAATCACCAAATTGCTGTTTATTGGGATTTGCATTGATAGTAAATGTCCCCCTTTGAGCAAGAATATTGTCTATACCGTATTTTTGCTTCAAAAAAGCCGAAAATGTATGTTGTATCTGTTCTATAGTATTATCCATGTCTTAGAGTATAGCGGTAATTGTGGTCTTATACAAATAAATGAGCTAACTGTGCGAGATAATTTTTAACTTAGAATCCTATCGGAATAATGATGAAGGATATGTCATCAATTTTTGATGCAGTCTCGCGGTTTTGATGTATAAGGGTATTAACAATATTGTTCATAGTGTTTGTTTTATTTTTTCTATATTCCAGTAAGACATTTATTAAGCAATCTCCAAGTTTGCATGCTACATCGTTATTTTGAATTGCTTTATGGTTAAATGGATCTTTACGGCCTCTATTAACCAAATTTTCAAAGCCATCAGATGTTAAAATGAGATAACCTTTATTTGTATTATTTGGTATTGAAAATCCGTTGGGTGCACCACGAAGAAAAATGCCATCAAATAATTGAATTGTTTGTACTGTATTTTTGAAATCAAGCGCTCCACTTCCTAGTCCGCCGCATACAAGTGCGGCACCGTTTTTAATGCAATCAGAGCTGAATAGTGCAGATCTTAAATGATCATTAATTGGGTGTCCAAGCAATATTATTTTATTGTTATTTGTATCTAAAAACGAGGTAGTTTTTTCAGTTATTTGACTGTTTGATTTAAATTTTTCATCTATGTTAAATACATCTTTATTGTCGGGAATGAAATAAGCAAGTGCATCACCATGATTAAAGCAGTAGAAATTATTATTACTATTTTTGAGCGCAAAGACTATATTACTACCGCTACACCAAAAACCATCACCATTTTTTTTGTATATGTTATTCATATATTGTTGTACTAGTGGCATAACATCTTGTATAGATTCTACGCTATTACTTTTTGCTAATTTTTTATTTAGAAAATAAGCAAGCGCAAGCGAGCCTATTACGCTTGAAGATGTAAGTGACTTTGCTTCATTATATCCATCAAATATACTGTAGAGTGTATAGTTAGCATTTGGGAGATAAATTGTAGAAATAAAATCTTCGTTTTCATGTGTGCCTCCCGTTCTTGTATATGCCGAGTATTGACATGATGGCTGTTGACTTGTTTTTGAGATTCCTTTTCCTGCATATGGCTGGTTATGCACTTGTGGCAACCTAGTGTACTGTTCTGTAAATGTAGTAAATGAATGATCAATATAACGAGCTTTGTATAAAATAAACCAGGGAATTAATGTATCTAATCCATACAATTTTAAACATGTTGTATTTTTAATAATATCCGCTGTGCTTATAAAAAATTTTTTTATAGATGTGTAAATAGAATCAGGTGACTTTTGTAAGCTATCTTTTAATATTAATAGTGCCTGACTTAGTTTATCATAATGTTTTTTTGTATCACAATAAAAGTATTTGTTATTATTTACTGCGTTTATAACCTTTTGATTAAATTGATTTTGAAACTGCTGTATATTTATACTAATGGGATTAGTGATATTAATATTACTCTTTTCGAGTTGTTCAAGCGTAAGTTTGTTTGCTGCAAGTGCAAGATCATATCCTGAAAGTTTATCTAATTTTTTTTTAAAAAGTGCTTGCATGGGTGTAGAGAAACTAGTTCTAATAGTGTTATCTATATTATCATTTGTAGTATCGTATTTTTTATAACATTTATTTAACTTATTCAAATATGTATAACAGTTATTAGAAGTATTCATATTTTTTATTATGCTAAATATTGATTTTGCAATTCTAATGCCCAATGGAATAAGGTTTGCATATTGAGAAGCAAGCGTATTCATATAGAATACGTAATTTGAGTATGATTGGCGTAAAATACCTATCTTCTTATTCGGCTTTGTTTTTTTTGTTATTGTTATTATCGTCTGTATTTTTTTTTTTATACTATTTATGTATTCTGTTTTTATACTATTTATTTCTTTTCTTAATTCCGTAATTGTTTTACCTGTTGTTTGAAGATTATTACGCAATAATTCATTGATAGATAGATGCACGCTTAGGCGTTCACCAGTGTTTTGACGAATACGATTAGACAGCTCTACGCTTTGGTTATTAAAACTAGTTATATAGGAAAGATTCCTTGTATAAATATTATTACATATAAAGATCTTTGATTCTTTAAGGTGTGTATTATGTATGATACAATCGGCGTGAGTAGAAAAACAATTATATAAATTTGTTATATTTTCAAAATCGAACGTTATTACTGTATTTTCAAGCTCAGACCAGGTACTTGTTGTGTTGTTTTGTTGTATTTCTTTTTCAAAATAATCAAGTGTTTTGGGTATATCACCATAAACACGTTCATGTAAATTACTTAGTTCTGCAGCATTATGTTTTGCTATCGTTATGTTTAATGTTTCAGCCTCGGCATTAATCTTTTTAGTATTATTATAAATATTAGAGGTATTATTAGTAATATGAGTAGTATTATCATCAATACATTTAATACTCTTGTTAATATCAGTATCTTCAGATTCAAATTTCTCTTTGCAAGATTCAAATTCCTTTTTGCAAGATTCAAATTCCTTTTTGCACTGATATAATGAAGAATCTATATTATTTACGAGTCTATTTATTGTTTTCAAACTATTAGTGAGGTCTTTTTCTGTTGAAGCAATGTCGCTTTTTCTAGCAAATACACCCGGTGATATACTGCCTAGTGTAAATAGCATGCCAATACCAGAGGCAACTGCAGCATATACATTATGATTTTTTAATGAATAGTAGGCGCCAACTGTAGAAGCAACTGCGCTTGCACCAAGAATACTTGTGTAGGCTATTGGGTGTTTATAAAGCGTTCTACCAATTGCGATACCAGTTTCTTGTAGTTTATTATAGATTGAGTTGTTAGATTGTGGTGCATAGAAGTCTGTATTGAAATTAACTGTGGTGTCAGGCGCATCATATTTATCTTCTTTCATGCCATGAGCACAGGTTACGTGTGATAATGAAAATAATAAAAGTAAGCTGATTAACATATTTTTTTTCATTTTTTTTCTACCGATACTACAATTAATACAATGTTTTCAATTAGCAAATTATCTTGGCGCATACGTGCAGTCGCATAACGACTAGTAAAATATTATTTATTATATATGAAAATAAAAAAAAGCATAGCGGTTGTGCTCGTTTAGTATATAGGAGACTTTTGAGCGAATTGTGAAATTAAAAAATAAGTAAAAATAGAGAAGGAAAAAGTAAAGAAACGCGAGTTTTGAGATAGCCAAAAACGGTTTCAATAACTTTTCTTTTCTGTAAATCTTTTTTGTAGTATTGATTTAAATAAGGATCCATGTTTTTTCTTTGTTTAGCCAAAAAAAGCCCTGTTGATAGAAGAAAAATTGGAACGAAGCGATGATGTATGCTTACCGATGCCAATGGAATTCCAATAGCTGTTGCATTTTCTGGTGCGAATATTCCCGATATGAACCTCCTTGAAAAAACATTATCGGCAAAACCGTCAATTTTTCGGGAAGAATAAAACTCAAAACTTTGTCTTGATAAAGGTTTTGATTCTGAAAAGAATCGAGATATTGCCGTTAAATTTGGATATATTCCATACGGTCGATCTAGGTATACGTGTGAGAATGCTTGCAACTTGCAGTTCAGATGGCAAGTTGAACGATCGCATTCATGGATAAATCGCTTTCGAAGTCTTTTTGTGGCGCGAGGAGAAAAAACTAAAAAATTTTGAAGTAAAGGTCTTTTATGCCTTTGTTAAAGTAATTTCTTCAAAAATACGACTTTTGGGATAGGCTTTAAAACACTTGAATCCAGAATAATGAAAATAAATTGTTATCATCATTACTTCACTCGCAGTCAATTTTTTTTCTGCCAACATTTTTTACTTGTGCCAGAAGTTTTTTTGCTTCTGTTTGTTTTAAAAACTTGCAAAAATCATCACAACTTCGCAGAAAATAGTTACTAACATTACGGTATCTCCCTTTGGTTTTTACTTATTCCTGGGAGATTACCGTAAATCTTTTTTTCATCAAGTTTCTTTAATAATCGAACTCGCGTTATTTTAGAGTTTTTTCTTCTGCAGGTTTTCCAAATAGCGATATATGGACAACTGCATAAGTATACTTTATGGGTGGATTTTCACCACTTATATAAAAATGACGGTTATTATTGTCAATAAAGCATAATTTGCACCAGTCATCTGACAGGGTATATGTTTTTGACACAAATTCTTGTAGGCAATCAGTTTTGTTTCCAAGGGGAATGAGCCACAGTGCTTTATTATTATTGGAAACGTATCTTTCTTTGGGGGTCACGAGTAGTTGGTTTAATTCTTTTTTTGTTAGTGTTTTAATATTATATCTTTTGTTTAATTCAATCAATTTCTCAGTGTCTTCCTTTTCTTCTTTATACCTAATGTTATTTTTTTTTGATCTTTCTATGTGATCGCTTCGCCTTTCATTTTCTCTCCAATAATCAATGGTATCTTGCATTGTTGCTTCAGGCCTATTCTGTTCACTGTACGGATTGTGCCATATGATGTGATCATTGCAAGTTGTTGGTGTATCTAAATGAGCAGTAGTGCTATATAGCGGTGTTCGAGGAGTTTCCTCCATGCAAAAAACTGCGAAGGTTCCACTAAAAAGTAATGAAAGCGAAATAAAATATATTTTCATGAGATCCCCAACCTATATTTATACATTAAAGAATAAAAATAAAAAATACAATACTATTGTATATATAATAAAAATTTTTAATAAAAGTCAAGTAGTTAAATGGCTTTTGGGGTTGTATTAAGCCAAGTTCCTTGTGTCGATATCTAATTACTTTAAATGAGATCTTTTGCTTAAAATATGTTAAGATAAGCACCATGAAGATAGCTGTTTTAGTTTCTGGTGGGGTGGATAGTTCTGTTGCTTTAGCTTTACTTAGAGAGCAAGGGCATGACTTGACCGCCTTTTATTTAAAAATTTGGCTCGAGGATGAGCTTTCTTATTTGGGGCATTGCCCATGGCAGCAAGATGTGCAGTATGTAGAAAGCGTCTGCAAGCAGTTTAACGTGCCGTTACGTATAGTGTCTCTTCAAAAGGAATATTGGGATCAAGTGGTGACCTATACAGTGAACGAAGTCAAATCTGGCCGTACACCAAATCCAGATGTTTTATGTAATCAGCGGATAAAATTCGGCACATTTTTGAATCATATTGATGATAGTTTTGATAAAATTGCCAGTGGTCATTACGCACAAATAAAAGAAAAAAATGGAGTGGTGGAGTTAGTTCGTGCGCCAGATCCAATAAAAGATCAGACCTATTTTTTAAGTTATTTAACGCAAAAACAGTTAACACGTATATTCTTTCCTATTGGACACTTGGAAAAAAAAGCGGTGCGTAGTCTGGCGCAAAAGCTTAATTTGCCAAATAAAGACCGTAAGGACAGCCAAGGAATTTGCTTTTTAGGAAAATTAAAGTTTAATGATTTTATTAATCATTATCTCGGGCAACAGCCAGGTGACATTATAGAATTTGAAACGGGAAAAAGATTGGGAGAGCATAAAGGCTTTTGGTATCATACTATTGGTCAGCGACGTGGTTCTGGGCTTGCTCATGGGCCATGGTATGTTGTGGCAAAAGATACTCAAAAAAATCGTGTGTATATGTCTAGAGAGTATCATACAACTGAAAAATCGCGTGATTTTTTTGTGGCAGTGCAGTGTAATTGGATTGCAGGTATGTCACCATCGAAAAAGAATATCCAAGTTAAGTTACGTCATGGTGCTAGTATGTATGATGCCATTGTTGATGTTGTTGGTAGTACAGTTGCAGTAAAGCTTGCACAGCATGATCAAGGTATTGCGCCCGGGCAGTTTGCCGTATTTTATGATGATCAGGTGTGTCTTGGTGCAGGAATTATTCATGAAAAAATTTAGTTTTCGACTTTTAAAAAAATTGCCCGCACATGAAAAAAAAATAACGCTTTCCACGTTTATTACATTGGTCCGTATCATATTAACACCTGTTATTGTTGTAGCGATGAGTTTGGGATATTGGTCAGTTGCATTTTTGATGTTTGGTGTTGCAGCATGGTCAGATGTGGTGGATGGTGCATTGGCTCGTTGGCTTAACGAACAAACATTTTTAGGCGCTTGTTTAGATGCTCTTGCAGACAAGCTTCTTACGCTTTCTATTTTTTTTACACTTGCTTTTGTGCAATCTCCCTTGTTTTCATTGCCGTGTTGGTTTGTGTGGCTTGTTCTTATAAAAGAGCTTATTCTAATTGGTGGTGCTACAGTGATTTATAGTGTTCGTGGCAATCTGATGATCGCGCCAACCAAGCTGGGTAAGGCAACTACATTTTTACAACTCCTTTTTATTTTTTGGTTATTTGCGTGCTACTTTTTTAAATGGGTGCCTATTAAAACATATTATGCAATGCTTTGCCTTATGATGATTTTAGTTATACTAACCTTGTTTGATTATGTCCGCATTGGGTTAAAACAATTTCGTTTGCTAATATAGGACGATATGTATAAGAAATGTATCTTTTATTTTATTGCCACAGGTAGTGTGTACTTATTAACTGCTAATAATTTTATTATTAAAAAGGCAAAACGTGTTGTTGTTCCATATAAAGATCAGTGTTTAGAAGCGCTAGGCGATTATTTAAAAAAATGTCCTGCAGTTATTTCTGAAATTGGTTTATTGTTAAAAAAGTATGGCAATGTGCAAAATACTTTAACTACTGTTGTTACTGCAGAATTTGATGGCAAACAGCATGAGCTTTCACAATGCTCGGATAAAAGATATAAAAAAATTTGTGATATGACATACAAAATAAATGAACGGGTATATGAGCTGCAAAAAACTATTATGCAACTCCATAGCGAGTTGGGTCAATATGCTGTGTTACTACACGACAATCAGAACAGTAAAAAAAATAAAAAAAGAGTATAGCAGTTGGTTTGGCAAAATAATTTTTTCTGTTACAGTGAATTTATTTAATAGCATTTTTTAATTGATTTAACGGAGTATTATTATGGCAGCAGGATATAATCGCGTTGTAATGATTGGTAATCTAACACGTGATCCAGATTATAAACAATTAGCTTCAGGCCAAGCAGTTGTTCGTTTAGGGCTGGCATCAAATCGTCAATATAGAAATAGGCAAACGGGAGATATGGTACAAGAAGTATGCTTTGTTGATGTTGATGTATGGGGTGCGCAAGCAGAAAGTTGCCGCCAATATTTAGAAAAAGGGCGCCCAGTGTTGGTGGAGGG
This sequence comes from Candidatus Dependentiae bacterium, assembly GCA_020431705.1. NCBI lineage: Bacteria > Candidatus Babelota bacterium. Next base: position 46,683 of record JAGQHQ010000001.1, on the reverse strand, counting down.
ACGTTTAAAATTTGATCAATGGGAAGACCAAAGTGGGCAAAATCGCAGTAAGCATTCGATAGTTGCTGATCGAGTTGTATTTTTGTCTGGTTCATCAGATTCTCAATTTGAAGGGCAAGATAAAGCAACTGCAGATAATAATAATAACGAGCAAACTGAGTCAGAAAATGAGATGGAGCGTGAATTAATGGCGCAAATCAAGCGTATTAAAGATCGTGAGGTTCAGCCAACATTGCAAGCAGCTGCAAGGCCTTCAAAGCAAGGGGGAGATACTACAAGCGCGGTAGTTAGTGGCGCAAAACGAGCTGCAACTACTACTGCTAGAAATGTTGAAGAGAATCAGTCAATGTCTTTATCTGAAACTTCTTTTGATTTTGAGGATCAGCCTCCATTTCAAGATGATCTGCCTTTTTAAATGCTCTATAGTATTTAATTTTTATAGCCACTCTTATTTTGGGTGGCATTTTATTTGTTTACAGCATTGACAAATAGAAATATTTTATTCGATAATTAAAGTGAGGCAAGTGGCTATTAGGGGGGGCGTATATATGAAATTTCAGCATTCGATTCGATTGAGTGCCATTACTGTTTTGATGGTATTGCTTGGAAATTTTTTTCTCAGTGCCATACAAAAAACAGATGGAGCTGATTTTTTTGATAGCCTGTTTCCCTCAACTGCGTATAAACAGGTATTGGATACTATCATGCTTGTATGGGAGGATATACGACTATTTAATAGTGGTAGAAGTGGTCTTGATCAGCAAGCATGCGAAGATTTAATTGTTGGTAGATTAGTTCGCTTGAATGAGTATTGTGCTTTGCTTGTACAAGAACGGAGTAAATATACTGTATTGCTAGAAGATGTTGATTATCTGGTACGAGTGCTTAAAGCAACAATGAATGAGTATGATGGTGTAAATCAGACTATTAAGCAATTTTTGAATGAGGCGTTAAAAAAGTGTATGGGTTATTAATAAGTGTATAAAAATTGAGGGGCTCATTAGAGCCCCTTGAAATTGCTTACGTGGCTATTTTATTTTTTGCAAAACAGTTATAGAACTTTTTTATAGCATAACCAACAAAGCCCATACTTATTGCTGTCGTGAAAAAGCCAAGAGCTCCTATCATAGCCGTAGTATCTACTGATTCTAAACTGTCTGGTTTAGTAACTGTTCCGATTAAATGCAAACCAAGCATAGTTCCAGCCAAACCACCTGAAAGACTTGCAAAGACCTCAATTGTATTTTGAGTTTGCTGGCTTAGTTGGTTATATTTTTTTTCTATTTTTTCTGTAAGATTTTCAATTCTTTTTTCAATAGCTTCAACTTGCTTTTCTCCATAACGGTTTTCTGCAAGAAAATTATCCAAGGCATCAAGAGAATCTATGACAGTTACAAGGCCAAACAAAGCTGAAAGAATACCTGTAATTTGAGCAAAGTTACAAGCACCTATAGTGATTGTTGAGGTAGCAAAATTGTTCTTAAGCACATCAATTGATACTTTTACGATTGCAAAACCAGCTGCCGTTAACGTTGTCCCAGTTAAAAATCGCTTAGCAGCTTTTGTGCCAAAAGAATCGTTTTGTTTACCAAATATTGGTACCGAAATCGCTACAAGTCCTGTAAATAAAACAACGCTTAATGTTCTTTTTAAAGATGTATTCATAACCCCCTATACTGTATTTTAATTATGATAATTTTTTTGTTTTTAAATTTTAATTTTGTGATAGATTCTTAGTTTCTTTATCTTCTAAAAATTGAATGTGTCTTTCTGCTTCTTGAAAAGCATCTGGTATGCTTTTTATACATCCAGCAGTTGCTTTAAGGAGAACGCCAGTCAATAGTGCACAACTACATGCTAGTCCTAATCCAACAGCTGCGCCTGTAAATGAATTAGCTATTCCAATGAACCCTGTAGAAAAAAGGAATTCGAGAGATTTTTCTATTGAATATATAGTTCCATGTACTCCAAGCACTGTTGCTATTGCAAGAAAAGGAATGAATGTAAACGCTAGTCCTGCCTCATTTTCGAAAAAAGCACGATCAAATACAGCAAGAGCTCGCTTCACTTTTTTAGATATTGTTGTTTTTTGTTTGGGCGCAATAGTTTCTTTCGTGAATATTGGCGCTGAAATTGCTACAAGTCCTGTAAATAAAACAACGTTTAATGTTCTTTTTAAAAATGTATTCATATAAATATCCTCCAATTTATTTTTGATATTGTGTAACTATTATTAATAATAGTCATTTTTAATTTTATTTCAACTTAAATTAATTGTGTAATTAAATTATTTCATATAGAATCTTTAAGCTGTATGAGACTGGTATTGTGATAATTGAAAATAGGTATTATTACACATAGAAATGTTTTTATTCCAAGGCAATAATACCATTATTTGTTCCGGCCAAGATAACACCGGTCATCCCAATATGCTGTACCCAGTTAAATACTTGTATTTGAGTCAACACTGGGTCAAATAACGATTGCATACTCAAATCGTATACATTCCATCGTATGGTATCAAATGGCAGAACAAGTAATCGATTCTGATTACTAGAGGTTTCTGGCAAATAAACGATAAAGAATCGTCTACCACCATCAGACCAAAATTTAAACGTACGTGGCAGGGTGGTAAAATTATTATCTGTAGTATCAATGCTATTAAAGAACGTAGAGACAAAATTAAATGGTCCAGCATCAGTTGTTCCATTTAATTGATGAACGCTATTGCGTGTGAATGTTTTTAGATTATGTTCATCACGTAAGCTAACTGGCCACACGGTAGAGCGGCTAGTAACATCACTACCACCAATAGTTGCGGCCCATGCATTATCAATACCAGTAATACTTGTATAAAATGCTGGATCAATTTGTACCCAACCTGCATCTGTTTGTGACGTAGCATCTTGTACACCGCCAGCACGAGAAGATCTGTATAATCCGCAGTTAGTGCCAAGTATAAGTTGTTCATCAGTGCCGTCATTATTTGTAGAAACTATTTGCATGCTTGTGAAAAATGGTGTTGCGGTAAAAATTGGTGTGACGTTTGTTTCTGCAATAATGCGGAGTGGTAGCGCAAACATAGTAGCTGTTGTAGTTGCAAATGGAATGCTGTATAAAATAGTTTTAAATGGTGTTGCTGCAGTTGATTTAAATACTAATATATACAATCTGTTACCAGATGTTTTGATATCAATAACTGAACCATCGATGGTGGTAATTTTGTGCCACGTACGCGTAGTAAATGGTGCAGCATTAAGTGTGCCCAAATTTTCTTCGTTAAAACCGTTGCCACCGGCATCGGTAAAGACAAATAATCCCTGTTCAGTTCCAGCAAAAAAATAATTATTATTTTGTCCGCTGTTTTGCCGTGAGTATTCAAGTGCTTTGACTGATCCAGAATTTGCAGGTAAAAATGCAAGCAAATAATTTTCTTGCACTGAAAAATCATTAAATGTTGTTTGTGGTGTTTGTAATGTTGGATTGGTTGTAGTTGCCTGGCTAATTCGTGTAAATACCGTGCGGGTAGCACCGCCAAAAAGTGCGTACCGATTCTGTGTTTTATTGTCTCCAGTAAAGCCACGTGTTGATTGATCCAAATCTAATACTGAGCAACAATCAGATAGTCTTTTATTTAACTGTGCTACTAAACCAATCTGATATTCACCAGTACTCCAGGCAGTAGTGTGTATTTTTTTATTACTTTCTGAATCTATAGCCCATATGTCACCAGTAACTGCATCAACATCAAATAATGAAACACCTGAGTTTCCACCCTTAAAAACATTCAGTGGAAATGCACGCTTTGACCATGGTGTCCATCTAATAATTTTTCCATCTTGATCAAATAATGCCTGTGAATACCAGACGCCAAGATCATTGTTTGCATCAAGTGTTCCACCACGAGAAGCATATACTGCATCGCCAACAACAACTATATCAGAGGTATGTTTATCAACTTGAAATGGTAGCGGTCCAGCCCCAACAAGAGCAGCTGCATCGGTATTTTTTGTTAGATCAGCATTGGCTGCAGCAGCGATTTCAAAGCGTTTTGTTGTTGCATTAAAAGCATTTTTGTTTGCTAAAATGCCTTGGTCTACATGAGTCGCATCACCTTTATCGACAAGTGGTAATGCATATACATTGTTGCCAGCGCCAACTGGTGCTTCGCCATCCGCATCATATACACCACCATTAACAATTAAATAACTCGGGCCGGTGCTTGTATGTAACGTACGAACTTTAAAAATATCGATGGTGCGTTGTGCATTTATTTCTTGTTTCACGCCAACAATTTTGTCATCTTCTCCATTGACTAACGCTCCATCTGGTAAAAAGCTATTAAGCGTACAAATGCTATCTGTCTCATTTCCAACAACAATCGCTTTTGCACCATCATCAGCATTAGTATTAGCTGTTTGTAAGCGCAAACCAACATAAAAACGCTGTAGTTTATCATCCCAGTGCATATCAACAGCGTTTTCTTGGCCGCTTGCAGATACTGGCGGATTAGCAATCATAATTTGTGCCGAATCAACATCAAGTTTCTGTGCTTTGTTTCCAACAAGGCCTGTTGTTGCATCTTTTATTTCTAAAGATAGCGGGTTTTTATGTATTTGAATCAGTGCAATACCGCTATTGGTTGCAGGAAAGTTTCCACCATTTGGCTTGACTGCAGCAAAAATAAAATTATTGTTTGCTGTGATACCAACAATGCCATCAGATGCGTTTTCATCTGTGTCATGTAATGTATCGCTTGCTATACCACTATTACCATCATGTGGAGCAATAATATTGACGGTTGCTAAATCAGCATCAGTAACATATGCAAGGTGTGGGTTTTCATCATTTTCTCGTGCAGCAAGTGCCAAAAATTGTATAGCGCTACCTTCATTTCCAACAATTAAAGATGAAGGGCGTCTGTTTGCAAAGGGACGTAATACACGCGTAAGAGAAGATTGTTCGCTTGAACCTGCAAGGCTGATACTGGATGAAAGGCCAATGTATAAGGTGCCGGTGACAACATCAAAAATTTTTGTTGTGACTGCTGTTGAAAAAGTATCTGTTGTATTTGATGCGTTACCTTTGACTAAAACAGTACCGACTATTTTTTTGGATGAACATAGACAAAGAAATAATAATAAGATAGAAATAAGGTGATTGTGTTTCATATATTTTCCCCGCTGTCTTATGAGAGTGGCTTATGTTTAGGTACCAGTATCAAATAAAGGGAAAATGTTTTGCAATAAAATATCTAATGCATTCAAAAAAGATTAATCAAAGAACCAACTCATATCTATACCAAAGTTGCTGCCACCAGTATGTGTTTTAAATACGCGTGTACCGCCAACTTGCCAATTGAAAAATCCACCAATGCGCGGGCCAATATGATGGCGATTGGTAGAAAAGTCGTATTCAATAAAAAGATGGAATGTGTGGTTTTTCCACTCTTTAAACAAGCAGTCGCTGTTTACGATGCACTTATCAAATATATCTAAATCGCATGGGCAGACAAAATCATCTCTTTTATATGAGAATGAATAACCCACAGTTGCAGAAAAACCATGTAAAACATGATCAGCTTTTAGATACATATGTGCCCCCCACAAAGAACCTTTATCAATGGTTGCAGTGTCTTTTGCAAGCGTAATAAAACCATTCTGTGCAGTGCTTGTTTTCATGCGGATTTCTTTTGTTTTTTTGGCAAATACAGTTCCGTGTACGTGTGCGCCAACAGTAAGCCATTCGTATGCACCAAGTGCAGCTGCAGCATTAAATGGTATCCCCATATGGCCGCCATAACCATGGTCAATACTAAAGGCTTTATTTTGATCTTTTTGTTTACCAGTTCCTATTAAAACACCAACACGTAGCGTAACATCAAAAAAATCTAAAATTTCAGTGTCTTCATAGTGATAAGCGTAACCAAGAAAAAGTGTTGTATCACCAATTGCGGTTTCTTTAAAATCTGTAATATCAAGATTATATCGCGTTAAAATATCATCAAATATATTCAAAAATGTCTGCCACTCTGGGGTGTTGATGTTTGGACATTCAGAATCAGTTGGTGATTGATCTGTAAAGGTAATACAGTTAATTTCTAAATGTCTGATAGGTAGATGTGCTTGTATGAATAAACCACGTGCTAAATTTTGTGTGAAAAAAAGATATGCTTCTGTGATATTAAACTCGCCTCCAAATAGTAATTTACCAAAGCAATCTCGCCCAGGAAGTGCTTCTAAATTAATAAGTGCTAGATCGGCAGGATTAGTAGGATCTTTGTCGGGTACACCTTCGCCAAGCTTATGCATGTTGTGTAAACCACAGATATTTAAAAGTAATAAGTCACAACAATCTTTTTTGGTGCATTTATCTTTTTTTAAATCGTCTTGGTGAGCACGTGCTTTTCGTGTTGAACCATGGGATACAAAAATATCAAAAGAGGTTAGGCCTTTTTCGGCAAAGTGCGGTTCATGGTAAATAGGTAAAAAATTGGTTGCACGGTAGAAATGAGTGTCATCAATTGCGATAGTGCTTTGCAAACAAAAAATTGTTAAACAGGCTGCCAGCAAGAATTTTGAATCAAAGTTTTTCATGGCTACGGTCCTTTTGTTTACTATATGAGTGACTGTTACAGGTATAGAAAAAATACCCGTAAAAATAAAGATTTTTCTGTAAATTTTTGCTATACTAACTCACCAATGCTACAGTATACTACATTTTGATTATGATGTTATAAAGGACATAAAAATGGCCGAAGAATGTGTTACAAAAAATAAAAAAAAGCAGTGTATCCAAATCGATTGTGATATGCCGCAGGAAAAAGCAGATGGTTCAGTGAAAGCCCGAAATTATGATGAAGTTGAGTCTAATAATGAAGTATTGGATGATGATGCGTGTTGCGTGCAACTAGAGCAAATAAAAAATACATTAGTACATGTGACTGCTGATTTTGAAAACTTTAAAAAACGTACAGAAAAAGAAAAAATTGAATGGATTGTTGCTGGTAAAAAACAATTCATTCTTGATGTGTTAGAAATTGTAGATGATTTTGATCGTGCACTTCAAGAACACAAAAAAAAGAAAGATTCGAACTTGGACGCATGGTTGCAAGGATTTGAATTAATTGGCTCTGCGCTTTATAAATTATTAGAAAAACATAATGTGTACGAGATTAAAAACACAACAACATTTGATCCGGAATTGCACGAAGCATTAACACAAGTTGAATCAGATGAACATACATCTGGTAATATTGTAATGGTTCTACAAAAAGGATTTATGTTTGATGATGTTGTCTTACGCCCAGCAAAAGTAAGTGTTGCAAAATAATACGCGCTCTTTATTGCATCAGTAATATGTTTTTTTTCTGGTGTGCAACAACGTGTATTGTTGAGCGCATAAAACATCTTATTTTGAGCCGTAGTATAATACGGCTCATGTGTGTGATGCTTATCGTTACTTATGCGTAACAAGTGCAACAAGTAACTCTATAAAAATTAAAATAATAATTAACACTGTAAGCATATCTTCACGTACAGAGTCTATCTTTTTTTGTAGGACAAGACTAATCTCTTTGATAATATTTAATTTATTATTTACGGTTTTTTTCCAATCATCAAGACCAAGCTTTTCTACTAATAGTTCATACAGCTCAGAAAAATAAGGTTCGCCGACAACTTTAATACTTCCTTCTAATCGTTCAGTTATAACTGAAATTTCCACTTTTAATTTACCTAAATCATCAATTGGACTGCGAGTTAATGTACCAATAAAAGGAAGATATGCTTTGAGTTGTACCTTACGTGCTTTTTCTTCATAGAGCATATTGAGTTGTTGATCCAGTATTCTATCGAAATAATGAAGTTCTAATTGCTGAATGTTTGCAAATTCAAAAAAATCCAAAATTTCTTCGTGTGCTGGATCATATACAAATGCTGCACCGGGATCGATAACAATCAAATCACCTCTAAAATAACCAATTGCATCTTCTAAAATTTCGTTCTTTTGATATTCAGAAAGGGTTTCTGTTTCAAATCTTAATGTAGAGGCAATTACACCGCCATATTGTTTTTTGAGTGTTGGTAGGTCGATTACCTCTGGCTGTGGATTTACTTGCAACACAACATAGGAAGAACGAGTATAAAAAAATTTCGGCTTACTGATAAATCCTTTTATTCGTCTAAAAAGTAAACCTAAATCGGTAACACTTTGTTCTTGAAATTGATTATCAAGCGCCTCAAGTTCTTTATGAATGTCTTGTAAGCTATTATTAAAAGGAATTTTATAAATGAGAGAAATAGCCCCAAAATTATGAATTTTTACGCCAATACAGTGGATGCTCTCATTTGGCTCTGGCAAATCGATGCTTAATGGTATGTGATAGTTTTTAAAATATTTTGGCAATGCGAGCGGGCGTGATGTAATTACTGACGATGATCTAATTTTTTCTAAATTAATATCATCACCAACATCAAAGGCATGGAAAATATAAATATTTCCTGAAAACTGGTGGCTTTTGTGCTTTGTTTTTTTTTCTTGTTCCGGCACTGTAAAATTCCTAATTTATGAGTTGTATTAGCCGTACTTTACCAAAAATGATGATGCTAAATCAAATCAATTTCTTGCAAAAGGCGGTTTATCAACTTTCGATTGCTTATTGTACAATCATGAATCTTTTTATTCACAGTATTTTTATTTGTTAATATCATTAAGTTTACTTAAAGTAGATTATCTGTTGCAACAAAGTTGTTTTTAATTACATTTCGGTTTGTTGAAACAATGCCCAGTTAATTATTATATTTGCTTGTTTTTTATCGAGACTATTTTTTTTATATGGACCAGACAGAAGAGATACTATTTTTTTGTTCTCTTGTTTGTTTAATTTATTAATCACACTTCTTAAATCGTTATCATCTATATTTTTAGTTAAATTGAAAAAAGCAGATCGAAGTTCGTGTTGATCTTTATTTATTTTTTGTTTTTTATCTACAGCACTTTCCAGCTCAAATTCTTTACATTTTTTGCTTGATAGTTTTTGAATAAAATTATAAACTTCATCACTTTCTTTGACCCAATTGTCCTCTATATAATGTTCTTCATTGCTACTTGTTGAGAGACTGTCTTCATCGTCTGACTCAAACTCAGCTGCAAAATTTTCTTCAAAAGAAAAAGAGAATTTTGCTAATTCTCTTTTTTCTTTTCTTCTCTTAGAGCGTGAAGTACTGATATGAGTAAAGATAGCGTTTATAAAACTTTTTCCAATTTTGGGGAATTGTTTACTAGCTTCTTTATGGAGATCCGGTGCAGGGTTAGTGTACTCTCTATTCAAAACAGAACGAGCAGACTGCGATTTTACCTCTTTTTTTTTCATACAAAAAGAGGTGTTTGAAAATAATAAAACTACAAGAACACTTACTACGGTGGTTGTTTTATAAATAGAAGAGTAAGCCATCTCGTTCTCCTAGCTTAAATGTGAAGGTTTGTAAAAAGTTATTGGCGCTTTAAAATTGCTAAAAATGCTTCTTGTGGAATTTCTACAGAACCAACTTGCTTCATTTTCTTTTTTCCCGCTTTTTGTTTTTCAAGTAATTTACGTTTGCGTGTAATATCACCACCATAGCATTTGGCAATAACATCTTTACGCAACGGCGCTAAACGTTCTCGCGCTAAAATTTTTGCACCAACTGCGGCTTGAATAACGACTTCAAATAGTTGGCGTGGAATAGCTTCACGCAAACGCTGTGCCAAATCTCGGCCAATGTAATATGCTTTGTCTGCATGGACAATGCATGAAAGCGCATCGATTGCTTTACCGTTTAACAAAATATCCATTTTGACTAATTTGCCAGCTTGATATCCAGCTTGATCATAATCGAAGCTTGCATAGCCGGAACTAAGTGATTTTAACTGATCATAAAAGTCAGTTGCAACTTCTGCCAAAGGTAAACGATATTTTAATATAGCACGCTCATCGTCAAGATAATTGAGTTCTTTTTGCTCGCCGCGCTTTTCTACACATAGTGTCATGATGGTACCCATATATTGTTTTGGTAGAATAATGGTAGCATCAATCATTGGCTCTTCGATCATTTCGATTTGGCCTGCATCAGGAAATTCTGATGGATTTTCAATTGTGAGTATTGTATCTTTGTATTGTAATTTCACCTTGTATCGTACGCTTGGTGCAGTTATTATAACATTTAATCCGTATTCTTGCTCAAGTCGTTGCTTGAAAACATCCATGTGTAGCAAACCAAGAAAACCGCAGCGGAACCCAAGGCCGAGAGCAGGAGATGATTTTTTTTCAACCGTTACACTCGCATCATTTAATGTAAGCTTTTCAATTGCATCGCGCAATAAATCAAAATCAACATTATCAATAGGAAAAATACCAGCAAATACAACAGGCTGTGCAGGTTTGAAGCCAGTAAATGGTTTAACTTCTTTTTTGGTGTGGTAAATAGTATCACCAACACGTGCTTCTTTGACTGTTTTCATTCCAGCAATGATATAGCCAACTTGTCCAGCATACAGGGCATTGAGTGGAGTCATATCAGGGTACATCAAGCCAATTTCTAGTACTTCATATGAGTTACCGGTTTGTGCCAAACTGATATTGTCTCCTTTCTTTATGGCGCCATTTTTAATTGCCATTAAACAGACAACACCACGATATTCGTCAAACCATGAATCGAAAAGTAATGCTTTTAATGGGTCATCTACAGAGCTTATCGGTGCAGGAACTTTAGTAACAACCGCATCTAAAACGTCGGTAATACCAATGCCAGATTTTGCAGAAGCCAAAACCAAATCGCTATCTTCAAAATCAAAAAGATTATGCATTTGGAGTGCAACACGCTCAGGATCGGCTGCAGCCATATCAATTTTGTTAATAACAGGAACAATAGCCAAATTTTGTTCAAATGCTAAATAAAAATTTGCCATTGTTTGCGCTTCAATACCTTGTGCAGCATCGACTAAAAGCAGTGCGCCCTGGCATGCATAGAGTGATCGTGAAACCTCGTAACTGAAGTCAACATGGCCCGGTGTATCAATTAAATTGAGTAGATAGGTTATTCCGTTATATTTATAGAACATGGAAGCGGTCTGAGCCTTTACTGTAATGCCACGCTCTCTTTCCACTTGTAGCTTGTCTAAAAACTGTTCATTTTTTATACGATTAGTAATAGTACCTGTGTATTCTAATAGTCTATCTGAAAGAGTAGATTTGCCATGATCAATATGGGCGATTATAGAAAAATTGCGGACTCTGTCTGGGGTAAAATCTTTAAGATTTATTTTTTTTAGATCCATAATACCTTAATTGTACGGCAAATGGTTTTTTTCCGCAATATATCTATTTAACAATACACCGAAAAAACTTATCGGGAGAACAATACAACAATATGCTATGTCGTTGTGATACTATTAATTGTTGTGTACATGCTGTTTACTGGTGAACTTACATATTCGATGCATGTATCGATACTAATATCACGATGATCAGAAACCTTTTGTCCAAGATTTATGACATCTTTAAATAGTTGATTAATCTGCGCTGATACAAGCGATACAGGTAGTGTTATGGTACAAAATAAGATAATAAGTAATTTTTTCATAAGCATCCCTAAAGTCCCGCATGGTAATTGTTTGCTAATAGCAATTACTCTTTGATTTTTATCAAGGTAAAAACAATATAATTATATTATCATATATACTACAGGCCAAATTTTTGTGTTTTTTTGATAATATATTTTATATGTTTATTTTCGCGCAAATAAAACCTAAAATAAAAGGATATTGTTAGTGCTGAATTTGTGTAATCTTGCAATTCTCGGTATACTATTAATACGATTTTCTTGTCTTGTATAAAAATACTGGTCGTTGTTATCAAAGAGGGTTAAGTCTATGGCGTCGGCAGATAATCAAAGAAGCAACACACATAAAAATATTCAACCTGTTTTAATTGAAAAAGAATTAAAGGATTCGTTTCTTGATTACGCCATGTCGGTGGTTGTCAGTCGCGCATTACCAGATATTCGTGACGGTCTAAAGCCCGTGCATCGAAGAATTTTATATACTATGCATCAGCTGGGTTTCCATTATAACAAGCCATACCACAAATCAGTTCGTGTTGTTGGTGATGTACTTGGTAAATATCATCCACATGGTGACCAAGCGCTATATAATGCAATGGTTGGTCTTGCTCAAGATTTTTCAAAGCGATATCCACTTTTAGATGGCCAGGGTAACTGGGGATCTATTGATGGTGATAATGCAGCGGCAATGCGTTATACCGAAGTTCGTATGGCAAAAATTGCGCAAGAAATTTTAGCCGATCTAGAAAAAAATACGGTATTGTTTGTACCCAACTTTGATGATTCAACAACTGAACCAGTTGTATTACCAAGCAAGCTACCAAATTTGTTGGTAAATGGCACAACGGGTATTGCTGTGGGTATGGCAACATCTATTCCGCCACACAATTTGCGTGAAGTGGTTGATGCATGTTTGGCATTATTGCAGAATCCGCAGATAGCTGAAGAGGAGTTATTTAAATTGATACCAGCACCAGATTTTCCAACTGGTGGTGTTATCTGTGGCAGAGCTGGTGTTGTAAGGGCATACAAGACTGGGCGTGGTAAGGTTATTGTGCGCGCCGTTGTTGATGTGCATGAGGAAAAAAAAGGTACGCGTATTATTGTCAGTGAGTTGCCATATATGGTGAATAAAGCTGACTTAATTATGAAAATCGCAGATTTAGTGCGTGATAAAGTTATTGAAGGTATTAGCAATATTAGAGATGAGTCAGATAGGCGTGGTATGCGTTTGGTGATCGACTTAAAACGTGGTGAAATTCCACAAGTTGTACTCAACCAGTTATACAAACACACAGCAATGCAATCATCTATTTCTATTTTGATGTTATGTTTGCTTGATAATCGCCCACTTATTTTTACACTACGCCAACTTCTTGAACAATTTTTATTCCACAGAAAACAAGTTGTTTATAATCGCACAGTATTTGATTTAGAAAGAGCACAAGCACGTGAGCACGTGTTGGTTGGTTTCATTATTGGGCTAGATAACATTGATGCAGTTGTTGAAACGATTAAGCAGTCAAGTGGACCGCAAGAAGCAGTGGAAAAACTACATCAACGTTTTAAGCTAACGGCTATTCAGGGTAAAGCGCTTTTGGAGATGCGCTTGCAAAAACTTACTGGTCTTGAGCGAGAAAAGATTCGTCAGGAAATGGACGAAGTCAAAAAGACGATTGCGTACCTTACACTGATTTTAGAAGACGAGAGTGTTTTGCGTCGAGAAATTATCAAAGAGTTACAAGAAGTGCGTGAGGCATATGGTGATGATCGCCGTTCTCGTATTGAAGGATCGGTGGATGTATTGACTGAAGCTGATCTAATTCCAGATGAAGAAGTGGTAGTTACGTTGACGCGAAAAGGATACGTAAAGCGCGTACTGCTTTCCACGTATGGCGTGCAGCATCGTGGCGGTAAGGGCAAAATGGGTATGGCGGCGCTTGAAGATGACTTGATTCAAGATTTATTTGTTGCAAAGAATCATGATGAATTATTGTTCTTTACCAACTTGGGGCGTGTGTATAGCTTAAATGTATTTGAAGTGCCAGAAGCATCTCGTATTGCAAAAGGTCGTGCAATTGTAAACTTGCTTCCGCTTGCACACGGAGAAAAAGTAGTGAAATTACTCTGTACAAGAGAGTTAGAAGATAACTATGTTGTATTGCTTACCAAAAGCGGTATTATCAAGCGAACTGAAGGTGATAAATTTACAAAAATTCGCTCAACGGGTATTCGTGCAGTAACGCTTAAAGATGAAGATGAGCTAGTATTTTGTTCACTTAGTTCAGGCGATGATACAATTATTATTGCAACAGCTCATGGACAAGGTATCCGCTTCAAAGAAGGAGAAGTACGTTCAATGGGACGTCAGGCAGCTGGTGTTATTGGTATTAGATTGAAAGACAATGATGTTGTTGTTGGTATGGAGATCATTGGTGCTGATTCTGGGGATATTCTGTTTGCAACGCAGCGTGGCTATGGTAAACGTGTACAAGCAGATGATTTTCGCATTGCACATCGTGGCGGTGTTGGCGTACGTACAATTCCGGTTGATACGCGCAACGGGCAAGTTATTGGTTTGGCAATTGTTACTGATAAATCGAACTTATTATTGATTGATCAATCTGGTAAGATTATTCGTCTTCCTTCAAAAGAAATTCGTACTATGGGGCGTCAGGCAAAAGGTGTGCGACTGATTAAGCTTGATAAAGACCAACTACTTTCTTCTGTTGTAGCATTTGAAGAAGTTGAAGAAGTACCAGCACCGGGAAGTACAAGTGAGGGAAGTGGTGTTATTCGTTTGGAAGAAGAAGATGCATCTGCACCAATGACAATGCCAGGTGTGATTACGCCTGCTCAACCAACTGAAGGATTGCTGGTTGAAGGAGAAGGTCTTTCTGATGATATCCTACCTGTGCAAGAAGATATTGACGAAATGGCTCAAGAGCAACTTTCTTATGATCAAATAAATCCAATCATATCGCCGCAGCAAGAACCTGAAGAGGTTGAAATGTCGGCATTAGAAAAAGCAATGATTATTAGCGATGAAGATGATATTTTGCATATGATGCCGCAAGGAATTGATGATGATTCTGATGATCCATTGATGCAGTTTTAATGCAGAGCATTTATCTTAAAGTAAAACATGGATAACTGTTATATTATTCTTCATCTCTCATTAATAGAAGGTATTGGTCCGGCGGTTGTTAATGCTGTGCTTAAAAAAATACCAAAAAAATTTGAGTTGATTGATTTATACAAAGTTAAGTTGATTGATTTTGTTAATCAATTTGGTTTGTCGTTGAAGCAAGCTCAAAAGATAGTTAACGGTTTACGTGATACAAAAATACTTGAGGAAGAAGTTAGACTTATCAGAAAATATAATATTAACTGGACTACGTGTTACGATGCAGCATATCCAGAATTACTTAAAGAAATTCATCGACCGCCAATTGTGATTTATTGGCAGGGTAAAAATCTAGATTATTACAAAAAAACAATTGCAATTGTTGGTGCGCGTACAGCAAACCATTATGGTAAGCGAGTTATTGATAGCTTAGTTAGAGATCTTATTTTACATGGCTATGCAATTGTGAGTGGTGGTGCGTTGGGTGCTGATACAATGGCACATCAGGCTGCTTTGGATAATAAAGGGTATACTGTCGCTATTATTGGCTCTGGTCTATTAAAGCCGTATCCACGATCAAATAATAGATTATTTCAAGATATTGTTGCCAGTGGAGGTACCGTTGCTAGTCCATTTCCATTATCATTTGATGCATTTCCTGCAAATTTTCCTGCTCGTAATCGAATTATTTCTGGATTGAGTTCTGGTTGTATTATTATTCAAGCAACAGAAAAAAGCGGCTCAAAAATTACTGCACAATGTGCGTTGGAGCAGGGTAGAGAAGTTTTTGCTGTACCAGGTCAGGTTGATGATTTATTAAGTGTTGGATGTCATCAACTTATTCAACAGGGTGCAAAGCTTGTTAGTTGTGCTGGCGATATTTTGCAGGAATTTGAAGAAAATTATAGATCAAATGCAAAGTATATGCCTTTAGAGCGCGTATTATTGTCTCCTGCTACTCAAGCAAAAAAGAACTTTGCTGAAACTATTGTTGAACAAGTGAACATAGTATGTGCAGAGCAAATAAATATAACCACTTTTCAAGAAAAAATTCTAGTAGCATGTAAAAATGAAGCACTTTCAGTAGATGATTTGCTAGAAAGAACAAATATTTCTTTGAAGGAGTTGAATGGTCTTTTATTTGCTTTGCAGATTGAAGGCAAAATTGCACAAAATATAATTGGTTTGTGGCAGACTCTTTAGTTAAAATATATGGCTACAATAAAAAAGATAATATATAACACTTTTCTATAAACAAATAAAAAACTTTAGTGGTAACCAGTACATTTGTTACCATATACAATAGCTGTGACTTCTTTTGGATACTGTTTTCTAGGGGGGAATAAATCATGAAAAAAGTAATCAAAATGTTTTTTGTAATCGTAATCATCGGTGTAAGTGGATTTTGGTTTATAGTGTATGGTAATAAATATGGAGGACTTACAAGTTTTATTACACAGCAGCTATATTATGCAAAACAGAAGTGGCGAAAAGAATCGGTTTCTCCTGTCGTTAGAATAAAAAAGGATTATATTAGTTTTGTTGATTGGCAACGAAAGTGTAATAATTTACCGTTAACTGATCATATAAAAAATCAAACAAATCAAACAGCACTGACAAAAAAGCAATTTGAAGAAATACTCGATGATTTCATTATCCTAGAAAAAAAACAAACAGAACATGATGATCTTTGGGTAGGCAAAAAAAGACTTGTGCTACATGAAGAGCAAAAATCAAAAAGTGGATGGTGGCAAATAATTATTTCGTGGTTTAGCGCGACTCCATCTTTACCTGAGCAACCGTTTGAACCAGTTGCGCAAAAATTGATTGTTCCGGCAGGTTCTATTATCGCGTTTCATGGTGATTTGCATGGTGATGTTCATTCTGTAATTGAGTTCATTGAGCATCTCAAAGATAAAAAGTATATGGATGCAGATGATCCATTCAAAATTGCCAAAGACAATTTTTATATGATTTTTTTGGGTGATTATGTTGATCGTGGATGGCATGGCTCTGAAGTTATGTATACTATTACAAGACTAAAGGTAGAAAATCCAAACCAAGTATTTTTGGTGCGTGGTAATCACGAGGATAAAGACCTGTATCGGCTCTATGGTTTTAATGATGAATTGCACAATAAATTTGATGTAGGGCAGAGTGATTCTCTTGTTAAAAAAATTAATCAAATGCAAGAATTACTTCCGGTAGTTTTATATATCGGATGCACAGATAGTGACGGTGTGACAAATTTTTTGCAGTGCTGTCACGGTGGGATGGAGCTTGGATATAACCCACAATGGTTATTTAATTTTAATCGATCAATAGCATATCAAACATTAGGTAAACTTGAACGCAAAAGTAATAATAACAAGCTTGAAAGTACAGTGAAAAATGCAGTGAGCGCTCTGGCTGAAAAGTATAATTTTGACCCTCATTATAAAATTAGTATTTATGATTTAAATCCAGAAGAGCTGCAAGATTTTTTACCGGAAAAACCGGTACAGTTGTGGCATTTGTGGGGTGATTTTATTGTTGAGAGTGATGAGGTAGTTGTTGCAAGTAGTGGGCGAGGGACAGGGCTTGCGTGTGGTAAACCATTTACTGATGCAGTGAGAGAGCAACATAGTTCTAATAATTACAAAGTTCGTGGTGTTTTTCGTGCTCACCAACATGGCGATCCAGGTTCAAATCCAATGATGGCTCGTATTTTTAATGACGATAAAAAAGGTGCACGGGAGGATGCAGGAGTAGGTAAATTATGGATACCAAAAGGTACCAAAAAAGGCGGATTATGGGATGGTATTGTATGTACCTTTGCGGTGACACCAAAGAGTGGATATGGATCTGCATATAAAAGAATTAAAGAATTTGGCGATGCATATGGCATATTAACTGTTGCTCAAGATTTTGATGATTGGGTTTTAGAGGTTATTCGTTTGAAGGATAATCAAAAATAGGTATATGCATCAAAAGTAATTTATATATAAGTTGAAAGATATATTATTTTTTATAAACTATAATCCATATATAAATTCAGATTTAATATTCACATTTATAGAATTTTTTATAAAAAATATGCTATTACAAATAAAAAAATTACCATTTCTACTGTTAGTAATTTTTTTTCCTTGTAGTTTTTTTGGTATGAATCGTAAAGTGGAGCCACCAAGTTATTTTGATGAGGGACTAAAAGTTGCTGGTGGATTAGGCAGTATACTAGCCGGTGCCAGTGTGGTTAGGAAAAGCTTCGAACATATGCAGACTATTCCTGTAACATGGACTGTAGAGGGTATAAAGCATAGCGCTAAAATTTTCAAAGACCAGTTTTTTGAGCTCGATAACAAAACACGACTTATGATTTATGGCGGTGCAGCATGTATAGGAATTGGTCTTAGTTTAATGGTATGGGGGTCTGTCAAATCCGGAAGGCTTTTGAAAAGCAAAAAAGAAAATCTGTTTAATACTACAAATCAGACAGACGGTGAAAAACGTTCAATAACTACCACAACTACCTTGCAGCTTTTTGCACAAAAAGACTGTGTTAATGAAAGTTCTAAGAAAATTAATTATAATGTAGAAAACGATACACGATCTATGATTTATGACGGTGCAGCATTATATACAGGAATTAAATTTGGTTTTTTAGTGTCATTGATATCTGTCAAATCCGAAAGGCTTTTGAAAAGCAAAAAAGAAAATCTGTTTAATGCTACAAATCAGACAGACGGTGAAAAACGTTCAATAACTACCACAACTACCTTGCAGCTTGTTACGCAAAAAGACCGTGTTAATGAAAGTTCTAAAAAAATTAATTATAATGTAGAAAACGCTAATAATGAGGCTGAGATCGGCTCAATTATTCAACAAAAGTATAATATTTCTTCTATTTTTACTAGAAGAAAAAAAAATAAATACATGTTTGACATGTTAGTTCCTTTTATAGGAAGGGTTAATAAAAAACAAAAAAGGAGATATACAAGAGAATTTAAAAATATTAGAAAAAAATATAAAATTCTTTCATATTCTTCGGTGCTAGTTTTTCCTGATAATATACAAATAATCTATGATCAAGATACTAAGTGGATCCCACTTCAACCAAGATTTGGAAAGAAACCAATAGAACTGGGAGTTCCTAAATATTATGATCCTGATTACATTGGAGTTCCTAAATATTATGATTCTAAATACAATGTTGCTATTTATAATAGCTGGCATAAAGTAGAAGATATTATTATAAATATGGCAATTAGGGGTTTTCAAAATTTTAGTGAAGATGATTGCTATAAGTATAGTTTACAGCTTCTTGCTGATTATAATATGAAAAAATGTCTAACAAAGGAGGGTGAAAAGGACAATGATTTTGCCAAATTGCGAGAAAAAATATTGCGAGAAGAAATATATTTCAGAACGTTCCCAGCTCCTGGAAACAACAAATTTTATATTGAAGAAGATGTAGATATTCAAAGGGCGCCAGGTGCTTTTTATTTTAACGGAGGTGTTCATTTTAACGGAGGTGTTTATTTTGACGGAAAAGATGTTAAAGCGAATCAATTAAAAGCATTTGAACTATTTAAATATGAGCTTTTTAAAAACATTAAAAATGAAATAAAATTAAAAAAAAGAAAACCCTGTGTTTTTATAAATTATAAAAATGAAAATAATGAAATACAGGAGTATATGGTTATTAAGATGAGTAACAACGAATATAAAATTAAAGCATATAATAGCCGTTTTATGATAATAGAATCGGGTGGTAGTTATGTTTTTACCATTAGGGATGGAGAAAATATACAGGATAGAACGTTGCAAGCAATCAAAATATTACAAGAGAACCTTAAAAGTAAAAAGGCCTGCTCTTATTGTTAAGATGTTCTTTAGATAAAAATGTGGTAATTTTTTGCCTTTTTTTGTACTTATTGTACACTAAGACATAATAATTATAAAAACGTGTGATAATCGTACAAATAGAGCATATAATTGGTTTATTTTAAAAATCATCAAGGATGTTGTCATGCCAGTACCAAAGCGTAAGACTTCCCGATCGCGCAGGGATAAGCGCCATGCCAATAAGGGCATAAAGCAACAAGCATTTACTCAGTGTCATAATTGTCAGGAATTTATTGCGCCACATGTGATTTGTAAAGCGTGTGGATACTATAAAGGTACAAAAATTCTTGCAACTAAATCAGAACGTGCGCTTAAACGCTCTGAGAGTCGTCAGGCGCAGCAAGCTCGTCGGCAAGCAACGCAGCAGGCAATGCAGGCAGCAGCGGAAGAGCACAAAGCGTCGGCTTCAGTGGCGGAGCAGTCTAAAGAAGAAGAGCAATAGTTTTTAAGGGGACATTTCATGATAGCACTAGATGCCATGGGCGGTGATTATGCGCCACGTGAAACAGTTATTGGTGCTATTAATGCCTCCAAAAAAGGTGTGTATGTTTCTTTGTTTGGTGATGAAGCACAAATTATTCCGATTTTAAATACCTTCTATCCCGCGTGGCGGAAGAAGCTTCCTATAAAAGTTGTTCATTGTGCTGGACAAATTAGAATGGATGATGTGCCAACTACAAGTATTATCAAGCAAAAAGATGCTTCGCTTGTTCGAGCTTTGCACGCAGTGCGCAATGGGGAAGTTTATGCAGTAGTAACTGCTGGTAATTCTGGCGCAGCGCTTATTGGTGGTACGCTCATTTTGCAACGAGTTTCAGGAGTTTATCGTCCGGCGTTGGGGGAGTTTTTGCCAACAAAAAATGGATCTCTTTTTTGTCTTGATTTGGGTGCCAATACTGATTGTAAGCCGCAGTATTTATACCAATTTGCGTTGATGGGGCATGTATATGTTTCATTAACAAAAAATATACAAAATCCTCGTATTTCTTTACTTTCAAATGGTTCTGAAGCTTACAAAGGTTCGCAGGTTGTTAGAACAGCGTACCAATTGCTTGAGCAATCGTCACTGAATTTTATTGGCAATGTCGAGGCACGCGATTTATTTGATACTGCAGCAGACGTTTTGGTGTGTGATGGATTTGCGGGTAATGTTATGCTTAAAGCAATTCAAGGCACTATGAAGGCTGCAAAAAGTTGGATGCAAGAAGAAATAAAAAAACTTTCATGGTGGCGAAAAATATTGTTTGCACTAAATAGACATATTTTCAAAAAAATTAAGCGTAAAGCTGATTATCAACATACGGGAGCGTCACTCCTTTTGGGAGTTAATGCCCCATTGCTGGTTGCACATGGGTGTTCAAATGCACTGGCGATAGAGAATGCATTGTTGCGCGCGCATGAGCTTGTTAAGCAAAAGTTTGTAACGCAATTTAATGCGCAACTAGCAATTGCATTAAAAAACCATAGCTTGCACTATGAAGATTCTTCTTTGCTCAAACGTACCGTAAAATCGGTGTTGCGTTTACAATAATACTTTGTGCTACTACTATATGTGTGCTTAATATGTACCTAGCTATATAAAAAAATATTGAAATAAGGTGAAATGGTTTGCTGTGTTGAGGCCACATTATTTTTTACTGTGTATACTTTTAATGAGCGCTATATACGCACCTGCGCGTTATTTTCCTTGTGGTCGTTTTTATCGAAGATCGGTTACAATGCTGCTTTCTCGTTGCTTGTTTTTACAAAAAAGATACAAACATTTTTTCAGTAAACGACGAGTAACGATTGGAAATATTGATACTACTTTAAAAGAATGTAAAGAAGATCAAATTGATTGTATACCGCAGAATAAAGCCCAGCTAATTGGACGTGCTATCACTCATTTATACAGTGTTCCTGGGTTTTCTCGTGCATTTTGGATGTATGTTAAGGCAATATTTTTTGATAATGAGAGTAGCATTAAGGGTATTGAGTATGAGTTCGAGCGAGCGCTCAATCTCTATGATAATGGTTATGATGTTCAAGGATTCAACTTTATCATAAGTGCAGAGAGTTCGGCGTTGGTGTATTCTGGCCAGGAAAAAAAATCTATTTCCCGTGAATTTGATATTATTGCTCAAAAGTTCGATAGCGCTGGTAAACCTATTGATACAGTATGGATCGAATGCAAAAACTGTGATTGGAAAAAAATTATTAAATCAACGCTTTTTTTTGACAATTTTAAACAACAACTTGCAGAGCAAAAAAAAATAGTTAATGTCTACAATGAAGGTAGAAATCCAGAGCAAATGGTTACCCATCAGTTGAGCTCTAAAAAATCTCTTCCTAAAAAAATAAGGCAATTCTTGGCCGATCAAGGAACGGTTTGCCACGTAGCTGAAATGGAAGAGAATGATAGCGCAAAATAGCTGCTAGTTGGCCATTAATACGCTTTATGCTATAGTAGACTAAATAGTGCTTAGGATAAAACCTCTATGTGCGTTAATGCAAATATCTTGGTCATTTATAAAATAGACTTTTTATGTGCTTGTGACGTGCATTACATTTTTAGCAGGAGCGGATTATGACGGTAAAAGAAGCAATACAACAGATTTATAAGTATATTTTTGTGCCAAAAGTGCAGCAAGCAAAATCAACTAAATATGTAAAAGAAGCAGTTATTCTACTGTTTTTAGCTAGTGCTATGATTGGGAGTTTTTATTTATATCGTTCTTGGAAAATGAATGGTGAGCGGGCTGCACAAAAAGCTTTTGCAGAATGTTTGCAAGAATATCAACGAGCATTTGAAGGATCTGATGAGGCGTGGTCTGAGGTTGTAATGGTGTGTAAGCTTGGTTATGAGCGCCATAGTAGTACCAACATAGGGCCATTCTTTTTGGGGTTGCAAGCAGATGCTCTTATAATGGACAATAAAAAGCAAGAAGCACTTGAGTTGGTGAGTCAGATGATTGACATATTTTCTTCGGCTAATCCAGTGGCTAATCTGTATAAAACCAAACGCGCACTACTTAAACTAGACAGTACAAACATAGCTATGCAGCGTGAGGCTCGTCAGGAATTACAAGTACTGGCTTACGATCAAAACAATAAAAATGCTGATCAAGCCTATTATTATCTTGGTTATGATCATTGGATAAATAATAATGTTGATCAAGCACAAAAGGTGTGGCAAGAGTTAATCATAAAATTTAAAACTGATGATCCAAAAGCAAGTTCAATGTGGGCATTGCTAGCAGAACAAAAACTACAACAAATTGCTTAATTATGAATAACAACATTAGAGTGCGTTTTGCACCATCACCAACGGGTGATTTACACATTGGTGGTTTGCGCACTGCATTATTTAACGAGCTTTTTGCACGACATAACAACGGTAAATTATTGCTTCGCATCGAGGATACAGATCGAGAACGTTCAAAGGCAGTATACACTGATTCAATTATAGAGTCGCTCAAATGGGCCGGTATCGTGTTTGATGAAATACCCATTGTGCAATCTGAGCGTATTTCTCATCACAAAAAAATTATTGAAATACTTATACAAGAGGGTAAAGCATATAAATGCTATTGTACACCTGAAGAAGTTGCTCAGCGGAACAGAGAACGTGGCAATGAGTCTCTGTACGATAACAAGTATGATCGGTATTGCTTATCTCTCGATACAATTTTTTCGAAATCATTCAATATAAATGGACAGGCAGGAGGAAATAAACCTTTTGTCGTGCGTTTTAAGTTGCCATTTGAAAAAGGACCAATAGCTTTTACTGATTTAATCAGGGGTGAGGTGACGTTTGATGTAGAGCAATTAGATGATTTTATTATTACACGCTCAGATGGGCAACCAATGTATAATTTTGTCGTGGTTGTTGATGACCATGATATGCAGATATCGCATGTTATTCGTGGTGAAGATCACATTTCAAACACACCAAAACAAATACTGCTGTATCAAGCATGTGGGTATGCTGTACCACAATTTGCACATTTACCATTAATTTTAGGTCCTAGCGGCAATAGATTAAGTAAGCGAGACGCAGCAACATCAACGTTAGAATATCGCCAGAATGGTTATTTACCTCAAGCGTTGATTAACTACTTGGCACGGCTTGGTTGGGCGCATGGTGACCAAG
The DNA here is from genome assembly GCA_020431705.1 of Candidatus Dependentiae bacterium. NCBI lineage: Bacteria > Candidatus Babelota bacterium. Next base: position 22,937 of record JAGQHQ010000001.1, on the reverse strand, counting down.
AAAAATTTTCTAAACAAGAAATGATTGGTCTGTTTGAACTTAAAAATGTTGGCAAATGTGGTGCGCGATTTGATCAAGAAAAACTTGATTGGTTAAATGGTGTATATATGCGTGAGATGTCTGCACAAGCTCTTTTGAATCTCATAATAGCAGATATTGATCCTGCCGTAGAAAAAAAGACACCGTATTTTTCTGAGCAGCAGCGATATGCACTTATTGATATTTATAAAGAACGTGTAAAAACAGTTGCTGAGATTGTACAGTCAATTATTTCTGTTCACAGTGCACCATCATCTTTTGATGTTGATGCGTTAGAAGAGTGGATTACACCTGCTATACGAACTCATTTAGTCAGTATCATTGCAATACTTGAGGCAGTTGATCCATTTACAATAGAACTAGTATCACAAGCGATTAAAAATATGGCAAAACAATTAAATGTTAAACTGGTGATGCTTGCTCAACCGATACGTATAGCTTTGCTTGGTACAAGTTCTGGACCTGGAGTATTTGATTTGGTTGCTACACTAGGTAAACAAGAGACAATTGATCGCCTGAAAAAGTTATATAGCATACAAATAAAAAAATAACTACAAAACTTGAGAGTGAGGTTGTGTATGAAAATAGGAATGCTATTTCCTCCACAAGGAAGTCAGTTTGTTGGTATGGGCAAGGAGCTCTATGACAACTCTCGTATTATGCAGGAATATTTTGAAGAAGCGTCAAGCTGTTTGGATATTAATTTTGTGAAATTGTGTTTTGCATCGTCAGATGCTGAAATTAATGGGTTAAACAATGCATATACATCACTTTTTTTGGTTAGTTCTGCATTGTGGGCAGTATTAAAAGATCGTGATGTTCAACCAGATATTGTGCTGGGATATAATGCTGGCGAATATGCTGCGTTACACGCTGCGGGTAGTTTAAGTTTGCCTGATGGGTTGTATTTACTCAATAAATATGCCACTCTTTATCAAGAGCTATTGAGTGATTTGGATGTTTCTGTGCTGCGTATTACTGGTTCTTCTTCAAAGATCATAGAAAAAGCATGTAAGGATACGAGCTCAAAGAAAGAGTTTGTGCATATAGCCGTGTATGAATCGGCAACACAACACATAGTTGCTGGACATACACCTGCAGTTGTACGTTTGAGTGATGTGGTGAGGCGTGAGAATGGCATAAAAATAAAAAATGAGAGCATTGCTATTGGATTACACTCGCCATTAATGCAGCCAGTTGTAGCTAGTATCAAAATGTATTTAGAAAAAATTGATTTTAAAGATGCCACCATTCCGATTATTACCAATGCTGATGCACAGAAGACAAGCAGTGGTGATGATATTAAAGAAAAAGTTATCGCACAATTTCATCAGCCAGTTCTTTTGGTACAAAGCATGGAATTACTCGCAGAGTGTGATTTGGTTATTGAAGTTGGACCAGGAAAACAAATGACGAGCTTGTTCAATCAGCGGTATCCTGATATACAAACAGTAGCGATTAATACGAAGTCTGATCTTGAGCAATTACAAATGATATTAGGTGAAGAATAATGGAATTTGATAAAAATGATACAATGGAAAAAGTAGCTGCAATTGTCATGGAGCAGTTGCATGTGAGTAAAGAGGATATTCAAGAGGCATCAGAGTTTCATGATTTGGGTGCTGATTCACTTGATATGGTAGAAATTGTTTTAAAACTAGAAGATGTATTTGGCATGAAGATTGGTGAAGAGGATGCCGAGCGTTTTCATAATGTAGACGAAGTTGTTGATTATATTCATAAAAGGCGTACTAAATAGTATGTAGCAAGTATATAAAGAAAAGCCTTCATGCTATGGGGGCCTTGAATATTCCTATGTTATTATGCGTATTACATTAACGTATTTTTTGTATGCCGTACTGTGCTTTATTAGTTTTTTGAGGAATTTCAGTTGCTTTCATACCGCCGCCTTTGCGAGGTGATATAACAATTTTGTATTCTCTACGTGCAATTACTTTGTTATTCTCATCCATTTGCTCTAACACAACCCATGTGGTACCTGGCTCTACAGCATCATATTCCCACTCGTATTCACTACGGGCACGTTTGCTACGCGGTGTATCTTTCTCATCAAATTTAAGTATCGTTGGGTTTGGTTCTCTGACCATGCGCCACGAATAACCACGTTTACCGCGCTTAACTTCAATTTCTACTTCTTGGCCAACACGTTTTCTGATAATCATCTTTTCATGTTTTATGCCATCAGTTCCTTTGCCCCATTGCCAATTCCAGTGAACACAGGATGTTGAACTTACTGTTAATGCAACACTAAGTGCGACGAGTATTACTTTGCATATATTTTTCATGGAGTCTCCTTTTTATGGTAAACACATACATGTTTAATAACACTGATCAGGTTACAAAGGTTGATGATACAATGCAACAGAAAAATACATTTTTGATTTTCGTGGTATACTCGATACCCAAAAAAGGTTTTTAACTAAAAGGGATTGTTTACTATGTGTTATTTTTTGTGTTGCCATAGAAATGTGTTCGGTTGTATTTATTTTTTTTTGTTAGTTGTTTGTATGGGTGCTACTTCTAATTTTTTTGCTATGCAAGAAGATAGTGAGGGAGTTACGGTACAACAATTGAGGCAGTGGAAACAAGAAGACAAAAATTTTGTATATACTACACCACTTATTAATGCGGTGCGATCGTCAGATATAAATAGTGTTATTAATCACGTTAAGCAATATAGCCAGCAAGTTAATGGTGATGTAAGAAAAATAAAAACATATGTGAGGCAAAAAGATTTTCGTGGACGTACTGCACTTGATTTTGCCCTGCATGATAAAAGAGTGCAGACTGCTGTTTATTTGGCACTGCTTAGGCATTATCCAATAGAAAAATTTCCTGTTGACGATCTATACTACACAATTGAGTGTAAAAAAGAATGTAGTGTAGAAGAAGTACTCAGTAATTTACGTGAAAAAAAAATAACTGATATTTCCAAGCAGCATATAGTGCCGCTTATTATGAAAATAAAGAAAAAAAATGGTGAGAAAAATTATAGTCGCAAATGGTATGTGCCAAAGCCAGATGAAGCACATGCTTATTGGGAAACGTACTTTAGTGATAGTAGATTTTATAATATGATATCAGAAAATAAAGAAGTAGAAGAAGAGGCTCAACAAAAACAGTGGGCAGAATTTTCAGAATATTTTATAGAAAAAAATTTTGAAGCAAAAAGAAAAGAAGAGGAAAGACACCCTCTTGGTTTAGGAAATTTGATTTGGAAGTTTATTACTGGTTCATAAATACATATCGTATTAAAAGGCAACGCCAGTTTTTAGCCATAAACTCCATTGAGAAAGTGAGTTTTTGTTAGGTTTTGTAAATCTGCGTCGGTGTGCACTTTCAAATTCTATTTCGCCACCAGCACCAATAAAAAATGTATTAATCCATGGGCATGTGTGTGTTACATGATGATAATCAATATACGCGAATAATTTGTGAGTAAATGCGCGTGGATTTGCTGCAGATTTACGATCAAGGTCGGTATTTTTTAGAAATATAGGTGAAGTTGCATCAACTAATGTTGCTTGGTTGACAAATAGTCCTGGTGTTGCATCGCCAGTATTGTTGCCATTTATGGTTGCATTGCTTTGCGTAGCATTGCTATTGCCAGCACCAGTATCAACATTCTGTAATCCTTTTAGTCCAATGGTACTTTCTTCTAGTTTATCGGTAATGCAAATACTTTCTTTAGTGCGTATCCAGCCATTATAGCCAAAATCCCAATTAAACATTGGGCCGGTATAACCAACCATAAAAACAAAGTCAAACTGCAGACCAGTTTTTACATTACAATTGAGGGTTGTTTTGTTTGCAAGTGGTACCAACTTACCAATGTAATTATTCGCATCAAATTCTTTTACTAAAATATATCTACTGGCAACATTACTTACATTCTGTTTACACATATCAGTACAACAATCAATGGAAATGTCAAAACAACGGCGTTGGCATGCATCAAATAAATGAGTGATATTTAAATCTGTGTATAGAGAAATAGAACGATCTGCTCCATATTCCCACACCATCACGTGTCCGGTAAACCCGAAACCAAACTCCCAATGGTGGCCATTGCCTACAATTGGTTCAAACATATATTCACCAGTGGGGCGATTGCCTGTTGGTGCAACGAAGCGAAGATTTAATCCCGCATGTCCAGTTTCGCGGCTTATAAAATTCCATCCAGCAGCAACATGCACATCGGCAACATGAAACTCATTACGTGCACATTCAGAAATTTTACATACATCTAATCCTTCAGTTAGATCGCCAAAGGTTATATTACCTCGAATAGCTTCGGTAAACGATGTGACTGGTGGTGTAATACTTGTTGTATCCATATACAATGCAGAAAATGCTGTTGAATTTCCATTATTTGAAACAATTTCATGTAATTCAATGTTTGAGCGTGCCCAGTTAATTGGCGCAAGTATACGAACATAAAAAGATGTACATCCAAGGTATAAATCAAGATCGATACTAGTATTTTTTAATTTTGGTTTGATTTTTACTGTGCTAAAAAATGTTGGTGATAATCCAAAGTAATCGGCTAGCATATGATTGGTATCACGATTGGTAACTTGGCTACCAGAAATAGTAATGGTATCACAACCAAAAAAATATTCAGCAATACGAGCTGGGCGGAATGTGTGTGAGTACGCCGGTGTTACGTTAAAAGCACCATACAACCATTTATCTGTTTTTTTGTTAATATAGTGACGCCATCCAACCAATTCCCGTGCTGCATTAGTACCAACTGAACGTGGTTGTAAAAATGTTTTACCGCTTAATGGTCCTGTGGTGTTAGCATGTGTGATAAAAAAAGAAAAATAAAAAACAACCACGCAGAGCAATCGGACGGTATGTTTCATATTTCTACTCCCCCTTGATCCATCTGCTACATACTCTACTATATCATACTGATGCATTACAACGGTTTTGAAAAATTTGTTTTAAATAAAATAATGTGCGTTATGAGCAAAAAAAAAGCCAAGAAAAAAATTCTTGGCCTTTAGAATGTTTTTGGAAACTATTAATTAAATGAGACGCCGCCCTTAAACCACACACCCCATTCAGATGGTGTGCATTGTTGGCATGATGTGCATCCAGTACCATCGCATGATGGCTGACAGTTTGTTTTTACCCACTCAACTTTACCGCCTATACCTATGTACGGGAACCAATTGCCATGATCAAACCAACTGTATGTCATATCGAAGAACAACGTGTGTGAAATACCTCGCGTGCGTGATCCATCGAAATTGATATCTTCAGTATTGAAGAAAATAGGTTCTTTAGATGTTTTTGTTTGTCTTCCTGCCTGGCCAACTTGGCGATCTAAAATATCGGCATTTACCGTTGAGTTGTCAGCAACTGCTCTTGCAAATTGTGCATTATCAACAAAAGGATTTCCTGTTGGGCGAATATTATTATTTTCGTCGCCACCAAGATCACCATTAAGCGCGATGAAGTTATTAGTTCCTTTATGAATTGTTGCCTTACTTTGTGTGCCGGAAAGAGCTACCGGATCATTGGCAGCACTACCAACAATGGTAGGAACACTACCACGCAAGAATCCATATACATGCGCATCCCCTTTGAGTGCCCATACATCACGTTGTGAGTCAAGTTGATGAGGACATTTGCTATTAATACGTATACGTTCGCACGCACGGCCCCAGAATCGGTACCCTATATCAAAATCAATATTTTTTTTGTGTATGTTAAACATTGCAGTCAGTTGCCCTTGTACGCTAGCAGTTACATCAACACATGCGGCAGTTAAGTTAGCAACAGGGGTAAATACATTTTTAAATTGTGCAATTGGTGCTTCACTACCTGATTGATTACCGAGCATTGTATTGGCAAATAGATTTGTAACTGGTGTGCCAAGTTTCATAGCAAGCATATAGCGGGAGTTACAGCCATTTGATTGAAGATCAAATGAGCGAATTTGTTTTGTTTTGAACAGGTGAGTTGCATGTCCGTCAAGGTGTAAGGTGATATCGGTGTCACTTTCTTCATCGTGCCACAAGTGATGTTGCGCGCTCATTCCAATACCAAGCTCTGGGTGGTGGCCGTTACCAACAATTGGCTCAAAAAGATACTCACCTTTTGGGCGAGTTCCAGCGGGTGCACCTACTAATGCATATAAGCCGAGTGAATAATCGTCAGATTGTATACCATTAAAACCTAAAATAAAGTAAATGTCAGAAAAACGTGTTTCAGTGCAGCGATTATTCCATCTGCTGTAGCATAGTGGATTAAAAGTAACAGTTAAGCTAAGATCAGTTAATGTTTCTGAAGGGTTGGCGCTTGGCGCATTGAGCCTTGGTGTGCCATGGTGTGACATAAAACAGGTAACATTATCAACTAAATCATCTTCACGGTTTGGAATGGTACTAAAATATCCGCGATCATAATCTGCATCGCCAAAGCGAATAATATTTTCGTTAAAACACATTTCCCATTTACTGTGAACAAATGGTGCATGTACTTCAAAGTAGGCACCTTCGATCCAGTGGTCAAAGCCAATATGTGCATTAAAATCTACAATGAAGTTAGAAATACGCGGCTTGAAGAATATCTCACTTTTAAAATCGGTTGGTAACCCAAAATAATCAGCAAGCCAATCTTTTTCGTCTCTGTTTGATATGCGGCTACCAGATACACGTAAAAATGGACAGTTGCAATCGTCATTTAAATTACTTTTATCAAACAAACAGCGCACGATATCGTTTCTTTTAAATGAGCGAGTGTAGCCAAATGTTGTATTAAAGGTGCCGTACCAATCGTCCTTATCATTTTGATTGATATGTTCTGTTATACCAGCAATACGCGGCAATGCTAATGTTTGTGTTCGGATACTATAATATGGTGTTACGCTATAAATAACTGATGACGACGCTAGCATCATTGAAATGAAAAAAAAAGATGCCCAAAAATATTTTCGAGATTGCTGCATTATCATTACTACTCCTTATTTACTACTCCGTATCAATAATGTAGAGTAAAACACTTATCCATAGTTGACAAAATAATACATCAAATGTCAATACTATTATCGTTCTTGTTTTTATATTGCTAAAAATACATATGAATAGATCAAATCAAAAGTACAAAAAGACCTGATTACAACCAGGTCTTTTTGTACTTTTGATTTACTAAAGTTATTTATTTTCAAATGCTTTAGATGCACCCTTTTTTACTTTCTTCTTCTTCAGATAGATGCACCCCTTTTTTTCTAGAGGCCATGTATGTACTAAGACTTATTGGCATGCAAGCTAGTGCAGAAAAAGCAAAACATTTACCAGCAGTGTCCGTTTTATTTTTTAAAGCAAAGTAAAATGAGGCAAGAAGTGATAACCCACCAGCACACGTGAATGAATATTTTACTATGTTTTTTGTTATTTCCTCTGCACCTTTGCCTATACCTATTTTGTCATTTATATAAGAAAATAGTGAACCATGTAAATAAGTAGAAAAAATAGATGTTAAGATAAGAATAGAAAAAAAGATCTTTGTACTAAATTGTGGACACGTTTTCATAAAAAATTCAACCCTAATAAAAAATATACATTATATATCATATTCCCAACAATCTTACGTCTTTACTTAAAAATTTTCTAGTGAGACTTTCAAGCTTAATAAGTTATTGAACTAATAGTATTGCATGAATATTGATTATTGTAAAGTATAGCGTATTTTTAACCATGAAGAATTTGCATGCTGCTGTTTTGTTTATATGAACAAGGGGCTTTCGTTCGGTTTTTTTGTGAACGTAAGACCCCTTATTATATGTTATGTCGTTTGTTATATATTTGAATGAGCACAGGGAAAAGTAAACGCTTATCACGCGTTAGTCAAAAGACACACCACCTTTTAACCAAATACCCCATTCGGTAAAGTTACATTTCAAACATTCATAACATGGCAATTCGCATGCGTCACTACATGAGCCACATTCAGATCCAAAACTGCATGGGTTCCTGTCGCTGAATGTTGGTGCTGGTTTGCAGTTGGTTTCTGGGCAACATTTTTTACTGCGAGAAAATTCAACTTTGGCACCAAAGCCAAGGTGTGGTTCCCAGCGTTCTAAATCTGTCCATGTATAACTCAAGTGAGTAAAAATTTTGTGTGAGCATCCTTTTGTTTCTGCAGCACAAAAATCAACATCGTTGATACTTAAGAAAATAGGATTATTTGATGTATTAGTTTGGTTATTACCATTATTATTGCTTATATTCTCATTTCTTCGGAAGTGGATATCATCATCCTCTCCGGTATTGTGGAATGCAAACTGCGGGTTGTCAATATTTTGGTTCCTACGAGTATCTGGTGCGGTAAAATTAGGAGTGTCTGCCAGATTGCTACGGCCGCTGTTGCAATTTCTACCAATAGGTACGTTGCTGCCTGCATGCAACGTTGCCTTGCTATTAGATGCAGAGAGTGCTATTGGGCTATTATTTGCTCCTGGATTATTGGTGGCTCCCCCTCCTTCTTCAGTAGCATTATTAGGTGTGAATCCGATTACGTGCGCATCACCTTTGAGTACCCATGTGCGCTCTTCTCGCTCAAGAGGACAAGGGCAATCGCAGTTTACTTTTATTTTTTCGCACGTTCTACCCCAGAAGTTATACCCAATATCCCAAGAATAACCTTTGTAGGTATAGTTAAACATTGCCGATGCATCACCTTGTACACCAATACTCACATCAACATCGCAGCAGGTAAGATTTGCTACTGGGCGGAACACACGTGCAAATTGTGCAGAAGGCATTGATGGATTTGGATTTGCAGCATTAGGATCTGTTGAAGCGAATAGATTTGTTACTGGTGTGCCCATTTTTGCTGCAAGCATATAGCGAGAATTGGAACCATTGATTAAATCAAAAAAACGACGTTGGCGAGTTTTGATCAAATGTGTAATATTTGCCTGGAACCAGAGGCTAAAGTGTGATTCTTGATCATCACGCTCCCATAACATCACGTGACCATTCAAACCACCACCAATTTCCCAGTGATGTCCGTTACCAACAATTGGTTCAAATAGATAGGAGCCTTCTGGTCGATTACCCGTTGGTGCTGCAAACCGAACTTCGATGCCAAGATGGTGATCATAATCTTGTAGGAAGTCATAACCAATAGCAACGTGCAAATCAGAAAGACGTGTTTTGGTAAGTTTACCGCAGGTTACCATGCGAGCACAGTTTAATTTTTCAAATTCAACGTTACCATTAGTTGCTGTACCTTCTCCGTTATCTGAGTCATTGTTATTGGGTATAATTCCATTCAGATCTGGTACACGGCATGTATTCACAAAGTCCTCAAAACTGTCGAGTAAGTTTGCACGAGGTATTTCAGCATCACTAAAATAACCTTCTTCATGTGGTAATGTACCTTTGTTAATAATGTGCTCAGAATAACCAAGGCGATAGCGAATGTGTTCTACTGGTGCGTGGATTTTAATATACATACCATCATACCATTCGTTTAGCCCAATGAATAAGTTAAAGTCAATGCTTGCAGAATCAACTCGTGGGTCAAAAGTAATGTATGACTTAAAATCTTGTGGTAGTCCAAAATAATCTGCTAACCAATCTTTTGGTGTTCTGTCAGAATAACATTTGCCAGAAATATTGATTGTTGGGCAATTGCAGTTGATTAAATCGTCACCAAAAAGTGCCGGTGCAATAGTGTTTTCTGAGTGGAATGTTCTATTGTATTGTGCTGTTATAGCACATGTTTTATAAAAACTTTCTTTATCATACATGTGTATATGATTGGTACAACCAGCAAGTTCTAATGCCGTATCAACGCTGCGTGAACGCGGTCTAATTAATGGTGCAACTTTACCACTTGCTTGAGTCAATACTGCGCTTATCAGTAAAGTACTGAACGTGTATTTTTTTAGTTGAGTTCGCATTGGGTTACTCCTTGTTTACGGTGATGTTACCACCGTCGCCTTGTGTTATATAATTAATCAAATGATATTCCACCTTTTGCCCACACACCCCATTCAGAAATATTGCATTTCATACAACTTTCACAGTGGTCTTTGCAACAACAGCATCCACCGTCTGCGCCATCGCATGAGTTAGTACCTTCTTGTGAGCAGCACTCTTTATTTTGCGCAAATTCAGCTTTTGCGCCAACACCAATGTATGGTATCCATCCATTTTCTCTTTCTTCAAAACGGTAGCTAATGTGCGTAAAAATTTTGTGAGACATACCACGTGTTTCTGCATTACACAAATCAATATCATCTACCGTTAGGAAAATAGGATCTTTTGAGGTGCTTGTTTGGTGATCATTACCTGCAGATATATTTCTTGCAAAAACAATGTTTTCATTTGCGCCGTTACCGGTAACTAAACGAGCAAACTGAGCGTTGTCTATTTGTTGATTTCTTCGTGTATCAACTGATTGTCCTGCGGACTCTGTGTTACAAGCTGATCCTATTGATGTATTGCTGCCTGAATGAACGTTTGCTTTACTATTGGTTGCAGATAGTGCAACAGGTAATGATCGGAGTGCTTCTGTAGTAGCGTTGTTTGCACCAAATCCGTATACATACGCATCACCTTTGAGAGTCCAGGTGTTTGGTTCTTTTTCAAGTGGGCATGGGCAATCACAGCTGAATTTTATTTTTTCGCACCCTCGTGCCCAGAAGTTATATCCAATATCCCATGAGAATTTGTTACATGTATAATTAAACATTGCAGTTACATCACCCTGTACACTGCTACTGACATCAACATCACAGCAGGTTAAGTTTGCTACTGGGCGAAAAACATTTTTAAACTCAGCAGACGGTTGTATACTTCCGGTTTGATCACCTGCTAATGTATTTGCCCATAAATTTTGACCTACGGGTATACCAAGTTTTGCTGCAAGCATATAGCGAGAGTTGCCGCCATTATGTACTAAATCAAAAAATCTTTTTTGGTGTGTTTTAAACAGATGGGTTACATGTGCATCAATCCATACACCAAAACTTGATTTTTCATCATCACTTTCCCACAAAATTTTGTGCATGCTTATACCACCACCAAGCTCCCAGTGGTGGCCGTTACCAACAATTGGCTCAAAAAGATATTCACCGCTAGGTCGCGTGCCAGTCGGTGCTGATGCGCGAATTAAAATACCAATGTGATAGTTTTTATTCTGAAAAAAATTCCAACCCAAAGCACATTGTAGATCAGAAAGTTTTGTTTCATTGAGTTTTTTACATCCGGAAATTTTTGCACATGTTAGTTTTTCAAATTCAACATTACCTTTTTTTGCTGTTGATGTGCTGGCATTAAATTGTCCATCAAGTGTTGGGACTTTGCAATCAACAATAAAATCCTGAAATGTGTTAAGTAAATTATCGCGTGGTATAAAAGCTTGGCTAAAGTAGCCTTCATCGTGGCCACGTGTTCCAGTTTCTTTTACCGTTTCACTCATATTTAAGCGATACTGTGCACGTTCAATTGGTGCATGAATTCTAAAGTATGCATTTTCCCACCACTCATTAAGGCCAATATACAAATTAAAATCTACGCTAAACGTTTCTATGCGCGGTTTAAAGGTTATTTCTGATTCAAAATCTGATGGCAAACCAAAATAATCAGCTAACCAATCAGTTGATGTGCGGTTGGTGCTGCATTTACCAGATACTCTTAGTATTGGGCGTGGGCAACTGCAATCTACATCGCCGTTAAATAAACATGGAATAATTGTTTTGTTTTCTCTGAATGAGCGCGTGTATTGTGGTGTGATAGCAAGACTGCCATATATTTCTTCTTTGTCATATAGATTAACGCTATGCGCCCAACCAGCAAGTTCCAATGCAGAATCAACCGAGCGAGAGCGGGGGCTAATGAGAGGAACAACACCACTTGTTGCCTGTAGGATAACCATGCTAGAAAGTAAAGCAAGGTATATATATTTTTTGAGCATTGTTTGCATGCTACAACTCCTTTTTTTTAATATAATGCATGTAACTGGTGCGCAAAATTATCGTGCGCGATATGTCAACATAATCAAATGATACTATCAGATAGCAAGATTTTGTTGTGCTACCTCCTCCTTCCGCTTTTCTATAATATCAAAAGAGTTTTATTTTACTGTTTTTTGATAAATCATTTTTTACACTAGATCAAATTTTTATATATTTCAATAAAAAAAGGCTCGGAATTAACCGAGCCTTTTTCGTACTAGCTTTGTTTATTAACTGACTTAAAATCAGTTATACGAATACCTTAGTCAAAGGATACGCCACCTTTAACCCAGACACCCCATTCAGAGAAGTTACATTTCATGCAACTATCGCAAGAGGTATCACAGCATGAGCTGCATGAGCCACAGTTTCCTGTGCTGCAAGAGCTTGAAGTTGTTGAGCAAGAGCTGCTGTCTGTTGAAGTGCAGCAATCTTTGCTTGAAGAAAACTCAGCTTTTGCACCAACACCTACGTATGGTGTCCAGCGATCTGTATCTTGCCATGTATAACTCAAGTGAGTGAAGATTTTGTGCGATTGACCTTTGGTGCGTGCACCGCTCAAATCCATATCGTCTATTGTTAAAAAGATAGGATTTACCGATGTTCTTGTTTGAGATCTAGTGTATGTTGTACTGGAACTTCTCAAATTGTTAATATTTTCACTAGCTGTATTATCTGCTACAACCCGAGCAAATTGAGCATTATCAATATTAGGATTGAGGCTTGTCGCATCAGAGCAGCTAGTTCCTATGGGAACATTTGCACCTGCATGAATAGTAGATTTACCAGCACCAGTTTGTGTTGCTGAAAGTGGTATAGCAGTATTTTGGGTTAATGCACCTCCATCTGCTAAAGCGGAGAAGCCATATACGGATGAGTCACCTTTGAGCGCCCATGATTTTGGTTCTTTTTCAAGTGGGCATGGGCAATCGCAGTTTACTTCGATTTTTTCGCAGCTTCGGCCCCAGAAGTTATACCCAAGATCCCATGCAAAGCCGCCATTAGTGTAGTTGAACATTGCTGTTACGTCACCTTGCACGCCAATGCTTACATCAACATCACAGCAAGTGAGGTTTGCAACTGGGCGGAATACATTAGCAAATTGTGCAGAAGGTGCAACACTCCCATCATTGTCACCTGCTGCTGGATTACCAAACAGATTGTTAACTGGTGTGCCAAGCTTCATTGCGAGCATATACCGTGAGTTACCACCCTGATTTACCAAATCAAAAAAACGACGTTGGCGGGTTTTGAACATGTGTGTTACGTTTGCATCAACCCACAAGCCAAAATGAGACTCTTCATCATCACTTTCCCAGAAAAGAATGTGACCACTCAAGCTACCGCCAAGTTCCCAGTGATGCCCGTTACCAACAATTGGTTCGAACAAGAAGCATCCTTCTGGACGAGTACCAGTTGGCGCAGAAGCTCTGAGTGCAATACCCATGTGGTAATCTTTGTCTTGCAAGAAGTTCCATCCAATAGCAGCCTGTATATCAGAAAGCTGAGTTTCTGTTAGCCGTTTGCAGGTAGACATTTTTGCGCAACTCAGTTTTTCAAATGTGACTTTAGAGCTTATTGCATCTGTGTTGGCGTTTGATTCTTGACCGCTTAAACCAGGAACTTTACAGTCTGATACAAAGTCTTCAAACTTATTGAGCAAGCTTGCACGAAGGATATATGCTTCACTAAAGTAGCCCTCTTCATGGTTTTTAGTGCCTTCAGTTTTTACTGTTTCCTTGAAGCCAAGTTTGTAACGAGCGTGTTCAATTGGTGCATGCATCCTGAAGAACAAGCCTTCCCACCATGAATTCAAGCCAATGTAGAAATTGAAATCTACACTAAACGTGTCAACATTTGGAGAAAATTGAACTTCTGATTCGAAATCTTGTGGCAAGCCAAAGTAATCTGCCAACCAATCATTAGCACCTCTGTCTTCGGCACATCTACCTGAAATTTTCAATGTAGGGCATGAGCTGCAATCCACATCACCACCAAATAAACAAGGTATGATTGTTTTATCTTCTCGGAATGAACGGGTGTATTGCGGTGTAATTGCAAGTGTGCCGTAAATACCTTCCATGTCATACAAATTCACATGATTTGTCCAGCCAGCAAGTTCTAGTGCTGAATCAACAGAACGGGAGCGAGGGCTGATAAATGGAGCAACTTTGCTTGTTGCTCCGATGACTGCTGAGCCCAAAAGCACAGCAAAGCAAAGAGACTTTTTGAAGATTCCTTCCATAACATAACTCCTTAACCCAACTAGTATGGATCGCATATATAATTTATGTAAGTATACGTGTGTCGGTTTTTGTTAAATGAAAACATTAGAACTAATTATTGACTGCTCCCTCCTTTCGTTTCATTTACTCTATCTTTACTTTTTATAGCACAACAAATGATTGCTCGAGATACTAAAATAATTTTAACCTTAGAGCAAATTTTTGTATATTTCAATACATCGTCTGGCTTACTGCCGTGTGTCAACATATCTTGTCACCGGTTACATTATAGTATGCTAGAATTTTTTTTGTAAAGAAAAAAGTGTAAAAAGATAGTCTGGGTCAGAGATCCGGAATGATCATGTTTATGAAAGTACCTTTATATGCTGTGTTTCTACGCCTGGATACTTGTACACCTTCTTGTAGAGAGTCTTCCGCTGAGTAGTTCTGGTCATCTTTTTATTTTACAAAAATTTCTCTGTGAAAACCTCGTTGCTTTGCAAAAATATTTTTTTGACTTAGATGTTTTTTCTGATGTGCTTCATGGTGTAACTGCGTGTGTAGTTGCATTATTTTTTTTCAGGAGGTGGTTTACATTGCTATATGCGGGCTATCAAGAAATAAAAACTAATCGAATGAAAATATTTACCCAAAAAATATTGTTGCTCGTATTATTTACCGGCATTGCTGATGGTATAACATCGTTTTTTTACTTTGTGTTCAAAAACTATGGTATGCCACCACTTCCTGTATATGTTGGTTTTGCTTTTACAGCGGTAGCTCTGTTTGTATCAACTTATGTTGGTGAAGTGAAGAATAATAAACGACAAATTACGCAAAGTAATTTTTTACTTTTTGCATGCATACTTGGAATAGTACAAGGTATTGCATTGCTGCCAGGTATTTCTCGGCTTGCAACTACGTACACGGCAGGGCGATTGTTAGGTTTTTCTCATCGCAATTCTTTTGCAGTATCATTTATGATCCAGTGGCCGTTGATTGTTGCAGCTTCAACAGTTGGTATATATAAGCTGTATAGTGTCGGCTTATTAAGTCAATTATTGCATCTGCAAATACTACTGGTTATTGTTATAGGAGGAGTTGGCGCATGGTATGCTCTTATACTAACCGAGTATTGTGCAAGAAAGAATAAGCTGTATTTCTTTAGTGTGTATCTATTAATTATTGTAGTATTATTGCTGTTATCGGATTTTTAAATAATAATTCTCACGTTCATACAGAGCTTGTCGAAGCGTGTTAATATTTGTATTCTTCGACAAAATAATGGCGAGCGATGGGTTTGACGTAGCGCATGGGGGAAGCAACATGTTTCAATTAAAAGTGAGAGAGTTAAGTGTAATTGTGTTGAGCGCAATAACTGTCATATTATTTTTTTCTTTATACTCATATAATCCACACGATTCGTCTTTGTTCTATTACACAAGTCAAGAATTACCTATTACCAATTGGTGTGGCGCAGTTGGTGCGCATATTGCCGCCTTCTTTTTTTATTTATTTGGTGCAGCATCATTTGTACTCGTTGCTATTGCCATATTTGTCATATATATACTTTTTGCACGTCATTCATTTGTAGATGAGTGGGATAGATTAACTGCACTTGCCACAAGTGTTTTTATTGGCGCAAGTGGTTTTAGTATGTATGGTATTGGTGGCGGACGTATTGGTACACATGTATATATGACGCTTTTTTATCTTTTTGATGATATTGGTACTACTGTGTTTTTATATACCATGGTATTAATGTGCTGTGTGATTGTATTGCGAGATTCATTTTTTAGTATCATATATTTTGGATTTTGTGTTATTCAATTTTTAGTGAGCCCCCGTTTTTTGATTCCAGTATATCGTATGGTTGCTACAGTGTTCGTGTGTGTAACTAGTATGGGGATCTGGTGTTTTAACAGCATGAAAAAAGTATTTGAAGGTTTTGCTGTTGATGAATCTGATCAATCATTGATGGCTTTTGAATACGATTTTATTGATGACGAAGAAACAAATTTTGACGCTTTTTCTGGCATAAGCTGTGCACCCTTAATTCAATTTAATGTACAAAAAAAAGAGTGTGAGCAAGATCAATATTCATTGACAATACAAAAAAGACAAGAAGTGTTGAGTGCGTTGCAGCACTCGCTGAGTACAAATACTAATGGGCAAATATCTGTACAAAATAACGAAGGCAGATCACAACAACCTTTGCACTATAATATGCAGCAAGTTGATGATGCTCAGCAACAAGAAGTAACCGATGCACATGTACAAGATACAAGCGGTCATATAGCGTATGGACAAGAAATTGACCATGTCAGCTCTTTTTCGTTCCAAAAACAAGACAGTTATCGATTGCCAAGTGAAAGTATTTTTATTGGTGTGCAAGATGAAAAAAATAATGTCTCTATTATGCACCAGCTAGAGCAGCGTGCACGTACGTTAGAGAAAAAATTAGAACGGTTTGGCATTAGTGGTAATGTCATTGCAATCAAGCGTGGGCCAGTTGTTACATTATTTGAATATAAACCAGACATTGATGCAAAAATTAGTAAAATTATTGCTCTTGAAGATGACCTTGCAATGGCTCTGCAAGC
This sequence comes from Candidatus Dependentiae bacterium, assembly GCA_020431705.1. Classification (NCBI taxonomy): domain Bacteria; species Candidatus Babelota bacterium. The sequence continues at coordinate 6,069 of JAGQHQ010000001.1, read as the reverse complement.
GCTTTCAATTAGAATTATTGCGCCAATTCCTGGTAGGTCTGTTGTTGGATTTGAGGTTGCAAATACACATCGCACGGATGTATTGCTTGCAAAAGGTATTCAGTCAGATAAATATAAACAGTTTGAAGGTTCATTGCCATTGATTTTAGGAGAGGATACTGTTGGTAATGATGTTGTAGTTGATTTGGCGAAAATGCCACACCTTTTGATTGCTGGTTCCACGGGTTCGGGTAAATCAGTCTGCTTAAATGCGATGCTTATTAGTTTATTGTGTAATAAATCGCCAGATGATTTACGGCTTATTTTGATTGATCCCAAAAGATTAGAGTTTGCAAGTTATACTGATATTGCACATCTTATTTTTCCAATTGTTACCGATCATAAAAAAGCTTCATCAGTATTGCGTTGGGTAGTTCAAGAAATGGAACGGCGTTATCAATTGCTTGCTGAATGTGGTGTGCGTAGTATTCATGATTATCGTGCATTGCAAAAAGATGGCGAAGAAATAATGCCGTTTATTATTGTGGTTATTGATGAGTTAGCAGATCTTATGATGACAGCAAGTAATGAAGTAGAAGATTTGATTACGCGGATTGCGCAAATGGCACGGGCTGCTGGTATTCATGTTATTTTGGCAACGCAGCGTCCATCAGTTGATGTTATTACGGGATTGATAAAAGTAAACTTTCCTAGCAGAATCTCATTTCGTGTAACATCAAAAATTGATTCACGTACTATTCTAGATGGACCTGGAGCAGAAAAATTGTTGGGATGTGGTGACATGCTTTTCTTAGATTCACATGCGGCAAAAGTTCATCGCGTACACGGCTCATATGTTTCGGACGATGAAATTATGCAAGTGACTAATCATATTCGTGCTCAAAGGCCAGTGCAGTATCAGGAGTTGGCGCCTGTGTTGAACGACGATACCAATAAATTGTCTGGTGAAGATGATCAATTGTATAATGATGTGTTAAATTTTTTAGATACAATTGATGAGATCTCAATCTCATTATTGCAAAGAAAATTCCGGATAGGGTATAATAGATCGGCACGTATTATCGATATGCTTGAAGCACAAGGCATTATTGAGCCTCCACATGGCGGTAAGGCAAGGAAAGTGAATCGTTAATAGTTACTGTGTACGTTATTGTATAACAATCATTCCTTGACAAATGTTAAAAAAGAAGCCATTTTCTCTGCATCATCGTAAATAAAATATATATAGTTTTCAGTTTAACATCGTTTATAAGAAAAAACGGAGAATGTCAATGCGTTTTGATGAGCATTTTTTAAAAGGGGCGCTTGTTGAAAGTGAAATCGTTCAAGATTCGTTTCCAAGGCAAGCTAACTTTAGCGTTGATACACGCACGTTGCAAGAAGGCGATATCTTCGTTGCATTACCAGGAGTTCATCTTGATGGTCATAATTTTTTAGAGCACGCTTTGCAAAAAGGTGCGGGCGGTCTTATTATCGAGCGAGATAAAAAAAACCTGCTTGATGCAATCAAAGGACAGACTAAGAATAAATTGGTTATTATTGTTCCAGATACATTGCAAGCATTAATACGATTGGCAGCGGTATGGCGTGCGCAGTTTATGTATCCAGTTGTTGCAATAGCCGGTTCGGTTGGTAAAACAACAACAAAAGAAACAATTGCAAATATTTTGGCCATTAATGGTAATACATTTTTGGTTTCTCATGGCAACCAAAATACTAAAATTGGCCTTGCGCTGAATATGTTACGCATGCGTGACGAACATGAGATGGCAATTTTTGAAGTTGGCGTAAGCAAGCGTGGTGAGATGGCTAAACTTGCTGATATGTTACGCCCAACAACTGCGTTAATTACAAGTGTATGTCATAGTCACATGGAAGGGCTAGGGTCTCTTGCTGATATTGCATTAGAAAAGCGTGATATCTTTAAATATTTTGACGAAGATAGTATTGGTATCATTTGTGGTGATCAACCAATTATTGCGAGTGTTGGATATTGCCATCCAGTAGTGAGGTTTGGTGCAAAAACAGTTAATCAAATACAAGCACGCAAAGTACATCTAGGCAATGATCATATTAGTTTCGTATTGAAAGTGTATAAGGAAAAACACCGAGTTGTATTAAAACAAATGCACGAAGGTGCGGTGTTTAATTCACTTGCTGCAGTTGCAGTTGCGTATTTGCTTAATGTTCCTGTTAAAACAATTGTTGAAGGTATTCAAATGCCGTTGGTTGTTGCTGGGAGATTTGAATCAAAAAAAATTAAAGGTAGTATGGGTGGTACAATTATTGATGATTGTTACAATGCAAATCCGGAAAGTATGAAGGCTGCGTTGCTTGCGTTTCAAAAAATTGATGCGAAAGCAGAAAAAATTGCGGTGTTAGGCGATATGCTTGAACTTGGTGTTAATAGTCCTTTTTGGCATCGCCAATTGGGTAGATTTTTACGCAAAGTTCCGTCTCTTAATCGTGTTATTTTAGTTGGCGATATGGTTAAATGGACGGAAAAAACAATTCCTGTTCAACTGAAAGTTGAAGTTGTGTCAACATGGAAAGAAGCTGTAGAAAAACTGAGGGGTATGTTGTCAAAAGAAAGTGTAGTGCTTGTAAAAGGGTCACATGGTATGAAATTACATAATATAGTAGCAGAATTTACCTAAACTTAGCGCAAACGGATTTTTTACTTGATGATAAAAAAAGTTAAACATATACCTGTACTAGTTAACGAAGTTTTAAAATACCTTGATCCACAACCGGGTAAAATATATTTAGATGTAACATTTGGCGCGGGTGGGCACACCCGCGCACTTTTAGAGCATGAGAAAAGGTGTAGCGTTATTGCACTCGATTGGGAACGTGAGGCGCTTGATGTATATGGTGCGGTGTTGCAAGAGAAATTTGGTGATCGTCTTCGTTTGATTTGGGGAAATTTTGCGTTATTATATAAAATTTTGAAAAAGGAAGGCATATGCCACGTTGATGGTATTTTAGCAGATTTTGGTCCTTCAACGATTCAGCTAAAAAATAAAGCAGGGTTTTCTTTTGCATCGGATACATTACTTGATATGCGTATGTCACCAGCTCACCAAAAAACAACCGCACAAGAAATTATTAATACGGCGACAGAAAAAAAACTACGAGATATCTTTTGGGAATTTGGGGAGGAGCCGTTTGCTAAACACATTGCGCGAGCAATTGTTATGCATCGCAAGCAAAAAAAAATCAAAACAACTGCTCAGCTTGCACAGTTGATTGAAACTATTAAGCCAAAACGTCTGGGTAAAAAAATTCATCCAGCAACAAAAGTTTTCCAAGCGTTACGTATTTATATTAATAAAGAATTGGAAAATATTAGTGCATTTTTGGCTAGTGCGCTTGATGTGCTTAAGCCGGGCGGTAGATTAGTTTGTATCTCATTTCACTCGTTGGAAGATCGTTTGGTGAAGCGATTTTTTAATCAGCATGAACGGATGCAACAATTGACTGTTTTGACCCCAAAGGTAGTGACTGCAACTGAAGTGGAATTATTAGAAAACCCATCGTCACGCTCAGCACGTTTACGAGCGGCCCAAATGATGTAATATAGTTTTTGTTGACAAAAAAGGCTCATATTATAAAATGTTACTGCAGTTGAAATAAATAAGCAACATACATGGAGATGGTAACACGTATCTCGTAAGGATTGCGGCCATGAAAATAACCGAAGTTAAGGTGTATCCGGCAAAAGATAGTGGTAGACTCAAAGCATATGCTACTGTTGTTTTTGACAGTAGTTTTATTGTTCGTGATTTAAAGGTTATAGAAGGTAATAAAGGTTATTTTGTGTCGATGCCTTCGCGCCGCAGAAAAGATGGAACCTTTAGGGATATTGTGCATCCACTCAACTCAGAAATGCGTAAAACGATTGAGCGAGTCATTGTTGATGAATATAAGCGTGTTTTGGAGTTTGGAGGTGCTGCAGGGCAGTCTGATGGGGACGCTCCTGATTATGATGACGCCGAGTAATAATTGTAGTAAACTACGATAACATAAAACTTTTTGGGGCGTAGCCAAGCGGTAAGGCACCGGTCTTTGGTACCGGCATGCGTAGGTTCGAATCCTACCGCCCCAGCCATACATGTGCTACTATGTATATAGCACATTAGATAATTTATATAGATGACGTACTTTGCGTATACTAAAAACTATGAAAAAAAATACATTATATCTTGGCTCAAAGTCTCTTTCTCGCCAGGAACTTCTCAAACAAGCGCACATTTCTTTTACGTTAGTTAATCAAGATGTTAACGAATCAGTTTGTGATTGGAATTTATCACTTCCAGAAGTAGTTCAAAATATTGCTATCTATAAAATGCAGCATACTATTCTGCCTGATGGCGACGATGAAGGTGATATCTGCTTTGTTCTAACTGCCGATACGCTTTCTCAAGATCCGAATGGTTCTATCGCTGGCAAGCCAAAAGATCGTGCTGATGCAATACGTATGCTTCGGCAGGCGCAAGAAGGCTATATGAAAACCGGTACAGCTTTTTGTTTGGATAAAAAAATTTGGCATGAGGGGAAATGGCATAAGCATGAGCGTATTATTGAGTATGTAGAGGGGCGGTATATTTTTAATGTACCAAACAATTGGATTGATACCTATTTAGATACGTCCGATCGCTATAGCATGTCTTCTGGAGCATTAACTATTGAAGAATATGGCATTTTGTTTTTTAAGGAAGTTCAGGGTTCGTTTACCGCAGTTGTCGGTCTGCCGATGTATGAATTAAGACAAGCCTTAGAAAAAATTGGATTTTTTTTATAAGATGATTTTTTTATATGAAAACATATCTTGCTTGCTTGGTAACCTGTTTTACTTTTCTTGCTCTAATTGAGCTTCAATTTTTTTTCTGCGCTCTCTGATTTTTGCAAGTCTTACCTCATGTGTTGGGTGTGCTCTTGATAGAAAGTTTCCGATTTTAATTGGATCTAATGATTTTATTGCTTTAAATAATTTTTTGAAAAATGATTGTATGTTAGCTCCATTTTTTTCTTCCTCTATCTCATACGCAAGTATTTTTTCATAATCTCTTAGAGTTACGATCGCATTTTCAGGTGTATCGTTTGTTCCAATCGAATCATCGGCTTTTTGTTCCCGCCTTTTTTTGTAGTGTCTATATGTTGCGATATTTATACAATTCAAGGCTAAGCCCGATAGTAAGTTGTTGGTTAAGTGTTTCCACCACGCAGATGGCTTGCCTCTTGGTTTAAGTTTTAATAAGCAAAAGCCAATTGCTGTAATAGCGGGTATAGATAAAGAGGCCATTAATCCGCGCAATGCATCATTGTTTTTTATATGATTAATTTCGTGTTCAAGAGTTCCTGATAGGCCACCACTGAGCTCAAGTTCTATATAATCACATCCATCAATTATTGTTTCCAATTCGTATATGAGGTTTGTTATATGAGTTGGATCCATCTGATCGTCAGTTAGTGTTCTTTTTTTCTTTACCAGAAACATATTTACCCCTATGGTGTTGAGCTCATTTGCTATTTCTACACCGCGATAAATTGTATCACCAATATTTTTCCATTGTTCTTGCGAAAAGAAGCGACTTGGACATTTATTTTTTATACAGTACTGTACCTTTTCGTAAAGTTCATTAAACTTACCCGTTACGAGTTGAATATCTATTGGGTACTCAATCATAATGTACCGTTTTCCGTTCACAGTCGTAGCTGAAGCTGGGCTTCCTATTTTTTTTAATCGAGGCTTGTTTTTTACAATAACAGTTTCGGGATTTTTGACAGTTGCCTGTTTTAGTTTTGCTTTTACCAATTGTATAAGTGTTGGAGATGCATCTGGTAGCCCTTCAAAGTATTCTGTTGAACCATTTAAATTAAAATAGACCAAAGTTTTACGATATGCTAAGTGGCCAATTGGTCCAACTGCTAATCCGTACTTTAAAGCACTAATGTCATCACGCCAAGTTTTTGAATATACATTTTTCCATTTATTTCCGTGACCAGAAAACCGTGGCCTTTTAAGGCCGGGGATGAATGGTCTCCCTTAGTGGGCGGATATGAGTA